>CAMDAY010000130.1 GCA_945888895.1 Dehalococcoides mccartyi
GAGGAGCGTGAAGTCCGGCAGCACCTCACCGACCTCAGGCCCCGTCGGGAACTCGCCCGTCTCCGGGTACCGCAGGTTCGCGGGCGTTTCCTTCGGTGCGTCGGAGGTCATGCGGTCGTCCTCGATGGGTGCGGCACGTCGAGAATTGATGGTAGCAGCGCGGATACACTGGGATCGTGAACGAGCGACCGGACGAACGCATCGACCTCCTGTCCGCGGCGCCCGCGGACGCCCCCGCGCCGATCGCCCCTCCGCCGATCGCAGAGCGCACCGTGGCGCAGCGCGGGCCGGGGCTCGTCGAACGTGTCGGTGGCCGCGCCGTCATCGAACGCGTCGTCGAGGAGTTCTACAACCGCGTGGAGAACGACCCTGAGCTCCGCCCGATGTTCCCCGAGGACATGCGCGCCGGCCGCGAGAAGCAGGCGATGTTCCTGGAGCAGTGGATGGGCGGCGAGCCGCGCTACAGCGCGCAGTTCGGGCACCCGCGACTGCGGATGCGCCACTTCCCGTTCCACATCGACCAGCGCGCGGCCGGCCTGTGGCTCAAGCACATGGGCGACGCCTTCCGCGCCGCCGGCGTCGGCGACCAGGAGATCGCAGAGGTCTTCGTCGCCCTCGGCCCGCTCGCAAAGCACATGGTCAACGCGACCGACGACGTCCCCCGCACGCCGCTGGGTGACGTGCGACTGACGTAGGGCGCACCGTTCGGCGGCGGAACCGCCACCCCAACCCTCCCCCGCATAGGGGGAGAGGGCTAAACCGAAACGGATCAGACGGACGTTCAGAACCCTCGCCCATTCATGGGAGAGGGCAGGGTGAGGGTGTCCCGGTTGGTGTCCTCGATGTCCGTTCAGTACGCCGCAGCCGCTAGCGCATCGTCGAGCGTGGCTCGCCGACGAGCGGCTTGCGGGCGACGTGCATCGCGACGGTGCCGAACATGAGCATGCGCACCTCCGTCACCTCGAACCCGAGGCCGACGAGGTGGGCGGTGAACTCGCGTGGCGTGAGGAAGTGGTCCACGGAGAGCGGCAGGTAGGTGTAGGCGCTGCGGTGGCCGGTCAGCAGCTTGCCGAGCACGGGCACGACGTTGTTGAAGTGGAACCGCGCAAAGGGCCGCAGCAGCCCCTCGTCCATCTTCGGGATCTCGAGGACGGCCAGGCGTCCGCCGGGGCGCAGCACCCGGTGCGCCTCGCGCAGTGCGGCGTCGAGGTCGGGGACGTTGCGCACCATGAAGGCGGAGCACCACACATCGACCGAGGCGTCCGGCAGGGGCAGCTGTGTCGCGTCGCCGAGGCCGAAGCCCGCGTGCGGCGACAGGCGCTGGCCCTTCGCCCGCGCGCGCGCCAGCATCGGCCGGGCGACGTCGAGGCCCACGACGCGCGCGGCGCCCGCCTCGAGGCACGCGAACGCGAGGTCGCCGGTCCCGCTGCCGAGGTCGGCGACCGTGTCGCCCGCGCGCACGGCGGCCTTCGCGGCGCGTCGACGCCAGCGCAGGTCCTGGCCCACGGTCATCACGCGGTTCATCAGGTCGTAGCGGCCGGAGATCTCGCCGAACATCTCGCGCACGTAGCCCGCGCGGTCTGCGCCCGCCTCGAACATGCGCTCCGGGGAGTCCTGCCGCTCGTTCGTCATGCGTCGAGGGTACGCGAGCGCGCTCCTAGCGGCCTAGGGACGGCGTAGGGGTGACCGCGGCGCTAGACTCGCGCCATGACTACTGCACCTTCGTCTGGGATGTCCCCCACCGTCGCCGCGCTCTACCGGCACCCCGTGAAGGGGTTCACGCCCGAGTCGCGCGAGTCGTTGACCGTCCGCGCCGACGGGCGCGTCGAAGGTGACCGCGTGCTCGCGTTTCTCCTCGGCGACGCGCCGGAGGATGCGCCGCAGCAGGCGGCGGGCGCGGACTGGTGGCCGAAGGTGAACATGCTCGCGCTGGTGAACACCCCCGGTCTTGCGCGGCTGACGCTGCGCTACGACGACGCGAGCCGCCGCGTCTCGATCAGCGAGGGCAGCGCGGTGCTCGTCGAGGACGGACTGGACGAGGCAGGCCGCGACCGCCTCGCTGCCGCGATGGGCGCGTGGGCGAGTGCGCAGGCGGAGCAGCCCGACCTCGCGCGGCCCGGGCGGCTGCCGTTGCGCCTCATCGGCGACGGCGCCACCGCGAGGTACCAGGACAACTACACCGGCAACGTGACGATGCACGGGCGCGGAAGCCTCGCCTCGCTCGCCGACGCGCTGCACGACCCCGCGCTCGACGAACAGCGCTTCCGCTCGAACATCGTGCTCGAGGGCCTCGAGCCGTGGGCGGAGCTCGCGTGGGCCGGGCGCGCGGTGCGCATCGGCGAGGTGACGTTCGATGTGCTGCGTCCCGCCGTGCGCTGCCTGGCGACGCACGCGAACCCGGCGGACGGGCAGCGCGACCGTGACGTGATGAACACGCTGGTCAAGGTCTTTGGCCACGAGCGTCCGTCGTTCGCCGTCCACATGTTCCCCCGCGACGGGGGACAGGTGCGCCTCGGCGACCGCGTCGAGATCCTCGACTGACCGGCCCCGCTCCAACGCCCGCGCTCGCCCGGCTCCGCGACGCGTATTCCACGCCGCCGCTGCCGAACGAGGTGCGCGTGCTGCAGCATCGCGGCTCGTGCGGCACCGCCGCTGACGTCACGCTTGACCTCGATGTCCCCGTGCTCGATGCCGCCTGCGACGGCGCATGCTGGGCCGCGCCCGCGGCGACCGTGCTGCGCCCCGGCCATCGCCATCGCTTCGCGCACCTCGATGCGAACGCGACCGACGATCTCGCCGCGTGCGTCCGAGGTGAGTGCGACGAACCACAGGCGGGCAGCGGCGCGGGCGGGCTGACCGCACGCCTCGGTCGCACCGATGGGACGCTCGGCGACGCGCTGGCGCAGGGCGGCTACGCCGCGGTCGCGCTCGCTGCCACGCTGTCCTCGTCGCGGATGATCGAGGTGATCGCGCTCGCCGACCTGATCCGCCGCTTCGACGCGCGCGCGCTGATGGCGCCCGTCCTGCGCCTCGACGTCACGTCGAGCACGATCGACACGCACCTGCTCGGGGGCGACCCGCATCGTGTGATCGAGGGCGTGCTGCTCGCGTGCATCGCGGGCGGGAGCCGCGAGGTGCGCCTGTGCATCGCGCCCGACGCGCCGGGCACCGCGTCGCTCATCCGCGCGCTTGAGGACGCGCACGCCGCCGGGATCCTCGACGGCACAGCGCTGGGGGGCGACGCGATCGATATCGAGATCGTCGAGGCGCTCGACGGGCCGTCCGCTGCATCGGTCGAGACGATGTGCGCGCTGACGACGGTGTTCGATGACCCGCCACCGCCGACGCGGCTGCTCGCGCTGGCGGGGGCGCTGCCTCGACCCGGCGTGTACGAGGTGCCCGTCGGGGGTGCGATGACATGGGCGGGTGTGTTGGCGATGGCGGGCGTCATGCTCGCGCGCGTGCAGGCGCTGCGCGTCTACCCGCGGACCGGCGCGCCGCGCCTGATCTGGTCGAGCCACCTCGACGATTCGCTTGACCCGGCGGCGCTCGGTGGCGAGGTCGTCGTGCTCGACTGGGACGCCGACATCAATCCGGTCCGGGATTCTGCTGGCGCTCACTAGCGCCGTCGAGCTAGTAGCGAGGAGCCACGGATGGCGACCGTACCCGATGAGGTGCTCGACGAGCTGATCGCAGCGGCGACCGATGCCGCTGAGGAGCTGTACATCGCGGCGCAGTACTCGCGGCGAGACGCGGTAAAGGAGCGTTGGCAGCGCCTGCTCGCCGCCCTCGCCGCTGCGAAGTCGGGTCGAGGCTAGTAGCGGCGCGTCTCCGTGCGGACGAACACCGTGGCGATCATCGACACGATCGAGATCACCAGCGCGCCGAAGAACGCCGACCAGAAGCCGTCGATGCTGAAGCCGAGGCCGAGCTGCCTCGATGCCCACGCGGCCAGCTCGAGCAGCAGCCCGTTGATCACCAGCACGAACAGTCCGAACGTCCCGAAGATCAGGCAGCACGACACGAACGTCGCGAGGGGGCGCAGCAGCAGGTTCACGATCGCAAAGATCGCCGTGCCCGCCAGCAGCGACTGCCAGTCTGCGATGTGGATGCTCGGCACGAACCAGTCGGCGAGGAACAGCCCCGCGAGGTTCACGATGAAGCGGAGCGCCAGTGTCCTTGGCGCCCACGGGTCGCCGCTCTGATCGAAGCGCACCATCACTGCACGGCTCATCGAGGCTCCTCGTTGCGCTGGTCGCAGCAGATCCTAGCAGGCGACGCCCGGCAGGCAGCCGCTAGAATGCGGCGAGCCGAGGAGGCCCGCATGCCAGAGTCCAAGTCGCAGTCGTATGAGTTCGCGTTGTACGAGAAGCGCGATCACGTCGCCCACATCACCATCAACCGCCCGGAGTCGATGAACGCGATGCACTGGGGCGCCTCCGCCGAGCTGGCGCGTATCTTCGACGACTTCGCCGCGGACGATGACCTGTGGGTGGCGATCCTCACCGGCGCGGGCGACCGCGCGTTCTGCGCGGGCAACGACCTGAAGGCGACGAACGCGGGCACCAACCGCCCGATGACGGAGTTCGACCGAGGCTTCGGCGGGCTGACTGATCGCTACGATCTGTTCAAGCCGGTGATCGCCGCGGTGAACGGCTGGGCGATGGGCGGCGGCTTCGAACTGGCGCTGGCCTGCGACATCATCGTCGCCTCGGACCGCGCGAGGTTCGGGCTGCCGGAGCCGCGCGTCGGGCTGTACGCGAACGCGGGAGGGCTGCACCGCCTGCCGCGCCAGGTGCCGCAGAAGATCGCGATGGGCATGATCCTCACCGGCAAGCCGATCGACGCCGCCGAGGCGTACCGCGTCGGCCTGGTGAATGAGGTCGTCCCGCACGAGGACCTGCTGGCCGCCGCCGACCGCTGGGCCGGCGAGATCATGGCGGGCGCCCCGATCGCCGTCCGAGGATCGAAAGAGGGCGCGATGCGCGGCCTCGACCTCACCATGCGCGAGGCGCACCGCGGACAGGCGCGCGGCGACTACGCCTGGCTCAACCGCCAGGAGTCGAGCCTCGACCGCATCGAGGGCCCTCGCGCCTTCTCGGAGAAGCGCTCGCCCAACTGGCTCGGGCGGTAGGGCGAGGCGCGGGAGCGCGCTCGATGAGGGGAGCGTCGAGGTGCAACCGGGGGCGTCGAGTCGCGAACCAGGAAGCCCTCACCCCCACCCTCTCCCATAAATGGGCGAGGGGGCCGGAACAGCGGTGCGCTCAGAACCCTCGCCCATTTATGGGAGAGGGCAGGGTGAAGGTTTCCCGTTCGGGGCTGCCCCGCACTCAGACGGTGGCGCTCCTCGCGCGGTGGTGCCCTACGGGTCCGCTCGCTACACCTCGCTGAGGTCGACGGCGCGGCCTTCGAGGCGGGACTTCTGCGTCGCTTCCAACATGCGCATGTAGTTCAGGCCGTCCTCGAAGTTGGTCAGGGTCACCGGGGCGCCCGTGCGGATCGAGTCGACGAAGTCCGCCTCGACGCGCCAGTCGATGTCGGTGCCGGCGTCCGGCGAGAGGGGGGCGAGCGCGCCGCCGACCGGGGCGAACTGCATCTTGTCGCCGATCTCCCAGTGCAGCGTGCCGTTCGAGCCGTAGATCGAGATGCCGCCGGTCGCGGGCACCGGGTTCGGCGTGACCGTGCTGAACCGGTATGTCACCCGGGCGCCGCTCTCCAGCGTCGCGAACACGCCGAGGCTGTCGGGTACCTCGATGTCGTGCGCCACGCCGGTCTCGGTGTCCACGCGGCTCTTTATGAACGTCGCGCCGTCCGCGAGGATGCGCTTCGTCGGGCCGAGCCAGCGCGTGATCACCTCGGTGTAGATGCCGTAGGACATCACGTTCACGCCGGAGAACTCTGTGCGCTCGCGCCAGTGCAGCGGGGCGGACGGGTCGATGTTCGAGCCGGAGAGCACCGTCACGTGAACCTCGCGGATGTCGCCCAGGGTGCCGTCGGCGACCATGCGCTTCACGGTGCGCCACGACTTGAGCTCCGGTGGCCCGGGCACGATCTGGGCGACGAGCTTCGGGTGTGCCTTCGAAGCGGCCAGCATCTCGCGGGCCTCTGCCGCGTTCATCGCCATGCGCGCCTCGGTCAGGACGTGCTTGCCGGCCTCGAGGGCGCGGACGACGAACTCGCGGTGCTTGT
>CAMDAY010000131.1 GCA_945888895.1 Dehalococcoides mccartyi
CGTCGACCTCGATGTCGGCGTAAAGCAGCAGGACGGCACGACCGAGACCACCCCCGGCACGGCGACGGTGGAGTTGCCGCGCCGGTAGGTAGTGACCTGCTGATCGCACGACAGCAAGAAGCCCGGCCAATGGCCGGGCTTCTTCGTGCTTGCTCGGCGGGTCGAGGTCATCGACTGGCGTTGGGCCGCTACTTGTGCGCGGCGGGGGCGGCTGCCGGTGCAGCGCCCGTCGAGGCGGTAACGGGAGCGGCGACGCCCTGCGGGAACAGGTCGAACGCCGCGCGGTCGGCGACGGTGTAGAGCGGCGCACCCTGGATGCCGACGAACACGATCAGGCCGAGGAGCACGCCGGTCGTCAGGTAACCCGTGCCGGAGATGCCCCAGCGCGTCGCGTCGCCCTCGGGCTCGAAGATGTACATCTGGCGGATCATCTGCAGGTAGTAGAAGAGCGACACCGTGCTGCCGACGACGGCGACGACCACGAGCCAGAGGAAGCCGCCCTGCACGACCGCCTGGAAGAGGATGAACTTCGTGAAGAACCCGGCGAGCAGCGGCATCCCGGCGAGCGAGAACAGGCCTGCAGTAATCACGGTCGCGAGGTACGGGTTTGTGCGCGAGAGGCCACGGAAGTCCGTGATCTCTTCCTTACCCGTCCGGTTGTAGAAGTGGATGATCGCCACGAACAGCGCGAGGTTGGTGATGATGTACCCACCGAGGTGCACCAGCAGCGCCGAGGTCGCTATGTCCGAGATGGCGGTGATCGCCATCAGCATGAACCCACCCTGCGCGATCGAGGAGTAGGCGAGCAGTCGCTTCACGTTGGTCTGCTGCAGCGCCACCAGGTTGCCGACCACCATGGTCAGCGTGGCGATGATCGCCATCATCCACTGCCAGTCGGCGATCGCAGGAAGCAGCGGGCCGCCGAACCAGCGCAGGAACAGCGCCAGCGTCGCGCCCTTCGAGGTGGCCGAGAGGTAGGCGGTCACCGGCATCGGTGCGCCCTCGTAGGCGTCGGGGGCCCACATGTGGAACGGGACGGCCGACACCTTGAAGCCGAGACCGGCAACGATCAACGTCAGGCCCAGGAGCAGCGGCATGCGCACGTCGTCGGTCGACTTGCCCAGCGCGTTCGCGATCTCGCCGTACTGCGTGGAGCCGGCGACGCCGTAGAGCAGACTGAGCCCGTAGAGCAGCATCGCCGAGGCCACGCCGCCGAGGAGCACGTACTTTAGGCCCGCCTCGCCAGAGCGAGTGTCGTTCTTCGCGAGCGACACCGCGATGTACAGCGAGAACGAGAGCACCTCGATGCCGAGGTACGCGACCAGCAGGTCGCGTGCGCTCGCCATGAAGATCGCGCCGACGGTGGAGAGCAGCAGCAGCGCGTAGAACTCCGCGACGTGGTTGACGTGCTTCTCGATGTACTCGTGAGAGCCGACGATGAGCACGATCGCAACGGCGATAAACGTGATGCGGAAGAACGCGGTGAAATTGTCGATCGTGACGAGCAAGCCGAAATCGGTGTGCTGATCGACGGCGAGGCCGGAGGCGACGCCGGCAGCGACCAGGCCGAGAACGGAGACGATCGGGAGCGCGACCGGACGGACCTTCAGCTCCTTGGCGAACATGTCGAGCACGATGACCAGCACGGCGACCGCCGCGAGGATGATCTCGGGCAGCAGCAACGCCATGTTGAAGTTCAGCGCGTTACCGAAGACGTCTTGCACGTGCTCGCTCCAAGTGTCCGCCGGGGCGCCCTCGCGCCGGAGTCAGGCTACAGGGTCATCCCGGGGATGTTGATGATGGACGGGGCGATGCGCTCGATCCACGGCGACGGCCAGAGGCCGAGCGCGAGCATCGCGATCGCGAGGACGACAGCGCCCGCGCGCTCCATCCAGGTGATCTCCTTGAGGTGCGCCCAGCGCGGGTTCATCTCACCGAAGAACGCCTGCGCGAGGATGCGGATCAGGTAGGTCGTCGTGATCGCTGCGGTCAGCACCGCGAGCCCGCCCACGATCGGGTACGAGCGGAACGTGCCGATGAAGATGTGCAGCTCCGCGATGAACCCGGAGAGGCCCGGCAGGCCCAGCGACGCCATGGACGCAAAGATGAAGAAGATGCTCCAGATCGGCATCTGCTTCGCCATGCCGGAGAAATTCGGGATGTCGCGGTTGTGCGCCTGGTCGTACATACCGCCGATGAGGAGGAAGAAGAGGGCGGTCATCCAGCCGTGAGCGGTCATCTGCAGCACCGCGCCCGACCAGCCGATCGAGTTGAACGTGCCGAGGCCGAGGAATACGTAGCCCATGTGCGACACGGACGAGAAGCCCATGAGCAGCTTCATGTCCGTCTGGCGCAGGGCGGAGATCGCGCCGTACAGACCGGCGCCCGCACCGAGCACGACAAGCGCGGGGGCCCAGTACGCGCCACCCTCGGGCATCATCTGGAAGCCGAGGCGCACGACACCGAACGCGCCGACCTTCATCAGCACGCCGGCGTGGAGCATCGATACGGAGGTCGGAGCGGCGGCGTGGCCGTCCGGCGACCAGGAGTGGAACGGGAACATCGCGCCCAGGGTGCCGCAGCCGATGACGAGCAGCGGGAACATGATCTTCTGGAACCCGACGCCCTTCGGCGCGTTGAGCAGCGTGACCATGTCGAAGGTGCCCGCGCCGACGTGCGTGAACAGCGCGAAGATCACCGTGAAGATGAAGATGGAGCCCGCGAGCAGCATCATCATCAGTTTCATCGCGCCGTACTCCTTGCGCGTGGAGCCCCACACGCCGATCAGGAGGTACATCGGCATCAGCGCCATCTCGTAGAAGAGGAACCAGAAGAAGAGGTCGAGGATGACGAAGGCGCCGTAGACGCCGGCCGTAACGAGGTACAGGAGGATGAAGTAGTCCTTCATCCGGTCCTGGATCTTCCAGGTCACCCACGTCGCAGGGACGACGACGACGCCGGTCAGCAGCACGAGCGACGCGCCGATGCCGTCCACGCCGACCTTGAACTGGATGCCCTTCTCGCCAAGCAGGCCGACGTTCTGCATCCACGTCCAGGCGAGCACGCCCTGGAACTGCTCACCGTCGAAGGTGTACTTGAAGAAGGTGTAGAGCGAGAGCGCGAGCATCGCGAGGCTGGACACGCCGGTGAGCGCGATGATCGAGGAGCGCTGGCTCGTCGGGACGAGGAACAGCAGCATCGAGACCCCGAGCGGGATCAGGCAGAGTGCGATCAGGACGTAGCCGTCAGCTGCGGTCATAGGTGGTGTTCGTCCCTCGTTAGCTCTAAGAGCTGAAGGCAACGATCGCGATAGCGACCATGCCGACAGCCATGCCGAGTGCGTAGTTAGGGATGCGCCCGGTCTGGAGGAACTTCAGGCGGTAGCCGAAGTACCCGATCGTCTGCGCGCCACCATCGACGCCCGTCTCGTTCACGATGCGCTTGTCGAACCAGGCGACCAGACCGGCGAGCCCGAGGATCGCGTGGTCGATGATGCCCTGGTACATCTTGTCCATGTAGTAGCGGTTGACCAGCAGCGCGTGCAGGTCCGGCGCCCACGCGCGGGCGGCCACGGCACGGCGTGCGTCGCCGTGCCAGAACGCCACGCCGATGCCGATGCCGGCGAGCGCCGTCAGCGTCGCGATGCTCGCGAGCAGCCAGTCCGGCTGCGTGAAGTGGTGCGGCTCGTGGAGGTACACGAGCTGGCCGATGCCGCCGACGAAGCCGAGTGCCTGCCCGACCTGGTCGAGGGCGAAGAAGCCGGCCACCGTCGCGAGCGTCGCGAGCAGGACGAGCGGGCCGAGGATGATCCACGGCGACTCGTGCGCGTGGTCGAAGGCGTGGGGGTCCTTCGGCTCGCCGAAGAACGTGAGGAGCACGAGGCGCGTGCTGTAAATCGCGGTGAGCAGCGCGGTGCCTGCGAGGGTGACGTACGTCCACATCGGCGCGTCGTGCAGCGTGGCGGCGAGGATCTCGTCCTTCGACCAGAAGCCCGCGAAGACCGGGATGCCGGCGAGGGCGAGCGAGCCGATGATGAAGGTCGCGGTCGTCCACGGCATCTTCTTGCGCAGCCCGCCGAGCTGCTCGACCTCCTGCGCGTGCGTCGCGTGGATCACGGAGCCGGAGCCGAGGAAGAGCAGCGCCTTGAAGAAGGCGTGCGTGAACAGGTGGAACATCGCGGCGCCCACGGCGCCGGTGCCCAGCGCGACGAACATGAAGCCGAGCTGCGACACCGTGGAGTAGGCGAGCACGCGCTTGATGTCGTTCGCGACGAGGCCCATGGTGCCGGCCATCACGGCGGTCAGCAGGCCCGTGTAGAAGATGAAGTCGCGGGCGATCAGCACCTCGGCGTAGACGGGCGAGAAGCGGGCGACGAGGTAGACGCCGGCGACGACCATCGTGGCCGCGTGGATGAGGGCGGAGACGGGCGTCGGGCCCTCCATCGCGTCGGGGAGCCAGACGTGCAGCGGGAACTGCGCGGACTTGCCGATGGCGCCGCCGAAGAGGAACAGCATCGCGACGGTGAGGTAGTTGTGATCGATCGCGCCGGACTTGGCAGCGGCGATGATGCTCTGGATGTCGAACGTCCCGGTGGCACGCCACAGCAGGATGATACCGATGAGCAGTCCGACGTCACCGATGCGGGTGGTGATGAACGCCTTCTTCGCCGCCTCGGCGGCGGACTGGCGCTCCCAGTAGAAGCCGATGAGCAGGAACGAGGCGAGGCCCACGCCCTCCCACGCAAGGTAGAGCTGGATGAGGTTGCCGGAGAGCACCAGCGTGAGCATGGCGGCGATGAAGAGTGACAGGACGGCGTAGTACCAGAAGTAGCGCGGCTCGCCGTGCATGTAGCTGACCGAGTAGATCATCACCATCAGCGCGACGATCGTCACCACCGGCAGCATGACCATGGTGATCGCATCGACGTAGGTGCTGAACTGAATCGTGAAGAAGCCCTGGCCGATGTTCACCCAGTCGAACGCGAAGACGTTCGAGCCGTCCGGCGCGAACAGGCCGTCACGGTAGGCGTGCTGGAAGCCCGGGAACATCGAGAACACGAGGCCGACGAGCACCAGCCCGCCGAGGATGACGAGGAAGTCGCCCTGTCGCGGCAGGAGCCGACCGAACAGCGCGCAGATGATGAAGATCACAGCCGGGATGGCCGGGAGGATCCAAACCTGGTCCATGGCCACTACCGGGCCTGCCCTTCACTCGACACCAACAGCCGCGCAGAAGCGATCCGGCGCGCGGGAGTCATTACCACTTGAGCGAGTCCGTCGCGTCCACGTTGGCAGTGCGGTGCTCACGGAAGAGACGCAGCACGATACCGAGCGCGAGGCCAACCTCGGCTGCCGCGACCGCGATCACAAAGAGCGCGAACACGAGACCGCTGAAGCCCTCCGGGTCACGGTACGCAGCAAAGGCGATGAAGTTGATCGCCACCGCAGCGAGCATGATCTCGACGGAGATGAGGATGAGGATCGCGCTGCGGCGGGCGAGCACGCCGTAGAAGCCGATGCCGAAGAGCAGCGCGGACAGGACGAGGAAGTTCTCCAGCGGAATCACTTGCCAGCCTCCTCGGACGCTGCGGACTCGGCGCGGCGTGCGTTAACCAGCGCGCCGGTGAAAGCGATGTCGAGCAGGAACGCGACGATGATGATCGGGAGGCTGAAGTCGCGGAAGAGGCGCTCGCCGAAGGTGGTGAAGGGGATCAGGGTCGCCTCGGCGTCACCCCACTGCGCAATGACGGCGGCGGCGACGAAGACACCGGAGATCAGTGCGCCAACGCCGAAGGCGAAGGGCTTCTGCGAGCCGTCGATGACGACCGGGTCGTCCTGCGCGTTGGTGAGCATCAGACCGAAGATGAGCAGGATGATGACGCCGCCGCCGTAGACCAGGATCTGCACCAGCGCGAGGAACTCGGACAGCAGCATCAGGTAGATCGCCGCGACGCCCATCAACGTGGCGATCAGGCTGAGCGACGAGTGCACGAGGTTCGGCAGCAGCACGGCGCCCAGTGCACCGCCGAGGATCACCGTGGACGCGAGGTAGAAGATGACCTCGCCGCCGGTGATGCGCGACATCATGTAGAGCGCAATGAGTGCGATGAAGATCGGCCCCATCACCAGCAGCGACACAAGGCCGCCCGTCAT
>CAMDAY010000132.1 GCA_945888895.1 Dehalococcoides mccartyi
GTAGTAGTCCACGTCCACACGCCGCACGTACGCCTTCAACTCCTCCCAGTCGAGGTAATCGACGTGGTACTGGCGACCGTCGTGCACGTAGATCGCCTCGTCGTGGACGAGCGTCATCGCACTCGGTCGATCGATCTCGCCGATGACGCGCGCGGGCGGGCCCTGGTCGATAATCACGACGTTCTGCTCCGCGCCCTGCCGCAGCGACACCTCCTGTGCGGGAAACGCCTCGCTGGACCAGTACGTGCGGTCGCCCGCGCGATGCACCATGCCCGTCTCGTCCAGGGCGTCGATCAAGGCCGCCGTGCGCGCGCCGAGGTCCGCGTGCTCGCGCTCCTCGACGGGGAGTTCGAAGACGGCGCACTTCACGTGCTCCACCGCGACCACGGGGTTGTCGGGGTCGATCAGGCCCGCCTCGATCGACTCGCCGAGCAGGTACTCCGGGTGCGCGACCACGTACTGGTCGAGCGGCGACGACGAGGCGACGAGGATCGCGAGCGACGGCGTGCTGCGACGGCCCGCTCGCCCCATCTGCTGCCACAGACTCGCGATCGTGCCGGGGTACCCCGCGAGCACGGCCGCATCGAGCCCCCCGATGTCGATGCCCAGCTCGAGCGCGTTCGTGCCGACGACCGTGCGCAGGCGCCCGTCGCGCAGCGCGGCCTCAATGTCGCGGCGCTCTTGCGGGAGGTAGCCCGAGCGGTAGCCCCGCACGAGGTCGGCGCCCGCATCGGGATACGCGCCGTGGCGCACCTCGCGCAGGTACTGCGTCAGTTCCTCGACGCGCGTGCGGCTGCCAGCGAACACGATCGTCTGCGCGCCCGCCGCCTGCAGCGTCGAAGCGACATCGACCGTCGCGTTCACGACACCGCGGCGGATGCCGAGCTCACGGTTCACGATCGGCGGGTTGTACAGCGCGATCGTCCGCTGACCCCTCGGCGCGCCGTTGTCATCGACGAGGTCGACCGGGCGGCCGATCAACTTCGAGGCGAGCTCCCGCGGGTTGGCGATCGTCGCGGAGCAGCAGATGAACACTGGCTCGGAGCCGTAGAAGCGACAGATGCGCAGCAGCCGGCGCAGCACGTTGGCGACGTGCGATCCGAAGACGCCGCGGTACGTGTGCAGCTCGTCGATCACGATGTACTTGAGGTGTTCGAACAGCCGCACCCACTTCGTGTGGTGGGGCAGGATGCCGGTGTGCAGCATGTCGGGGTTCGTGATCACCACGTGCCCCGCCGTGCGCACCGCGCGCCGCGCGCTCGGCGCGGTGTCGCCGTCGTACGTGAACGCGCGCACCTCGAGCTCTGCCTCGGTGACGATGCCGTGCAACTCATTCAGCTGGTCCTGCGCGAGTGCCTTCGTCGGGAACAGGTACAGCGCCCGCGCCTGCGGGTCGTCGAGGATCGCCTGGAGCACAGGTGCGCTGTAGCAGAGCGTCTTGCCAGAGGCGGTCGGCGTGACGATCACCTGGTCGCGGCCGTCCAGCGCCGTCGCAATCGCCGTGGCCTGGTGCGTGTACGGAAGGTCGATGCCTCGACGCCCCAGCGCCTGCACGATCCGCGGGTCGATGCGCGAGGGCCACGGCGCAGTCCTGGCAGCCTCCGGCGGGAGCGTGTGCCAGGCGACGAAGTTGGGCGCGAGGCGCGGATCGCACCGGAGCGTCGCGATGACGTCATCAATCGTCCCGCGTGGCGCATCTGCGGGTCGTTCGAGGGCGGTCATGGGGGCTCCACTTCAGATCACACGTTCGGTACGTATGTTCTTACAGGAACCTACCGCACCGTAATCCGAGCGGTCAAACCTCGTGGAATCGCGCAATCCCTACCAGAGCGGCGGTGAATGTGAGCACTCGCACGCATTCTCGATAACGAACGTTGTAGATTCCACCTCCGGCATGATCCGGGAGCCACGAGGAGGCACCCGATGGCGTTCAGCGCATTCAACTGGGGGTTCCACGCGTTCGAGCCGCCCGAGGACTTTGCGACGGAGCACAGGCTGGGCGACCTCGCGGCGGACTGTGCGCACATCGCGCTCCGCCCGAAGTGGGAGGGCGACGGCTACCGGTGTGACGACTGCCAGCTCGAGCTGGGTGAGCTCGAGGCGGAGGAAGCCAGCAGCGAAGCTGCGGTACGCGGCATCCACCCACCCGATGTGGTGCTCTAATCCTTCCGCAGCCTAGACGCCCGTCGAGCGCCGGTTCCGCCGAGCCGCCCGTTTCCCGGGAACGCAGGGGGCGCTAGGCTGCACCTCAGAGGAGCCACCCGATGTCCCTGCTGTCCGCCATCTTCGGAGCCGTGAAGCCCACCTACCGCGAGACGCCGAAGAAGGCGCCGGCACCCGAGTGCCTCGAACACAAGCTCATGCCTCGATGGCGTGGCCCCGAGGTGATGAAGGACGACTCACAGGCCATGGGCTTCGTCTGCCACATCTGCGGCCGCGAGTACCTCCCCGTCGAGGTGAAGGACCGCCGCCTCATCCGGGAGCCGGGCCGCTAGCCGGAACGGGCCGAGCGCACCTCGCGGCGAGCATCGTCGAACTGGCAGCGAAGGCGAGCCACCCCTGCCCCTCCCGGCGTGGGAGGGGGTGAGATTCGAAGGGCTTCGCCCTTCGAGCATCCCGGAACTTTCTAGGCAGTTCGTAGGTCGGGAGCCATCCCGCTCAGAACCCTCGCCCCCTTGAGAGGGAGAGGGCAGGGTGAGGGCTCCCTCGACGCCGCTATCGCTCCTCGGGCTTGGTGCCGGTGACGGGCACGCGCTCGGTGTCGTCGCGCCACACAGTGAACGAGTAGTAGAACAGCCACACCAGCGACACCGCGCCGAAGGCGCCGACGGCGACGAGCGCCTCGGGACGACCGGTGATCGACGCCAGCGCGAGCGCAATGCCCGCGACGACGAACAGCCGCCCGCCGACGCGATGCGTCTTCTCCCATGACCGTGCGCTGGCCAGCGTCCACGGCGTCCGGATGCCGACGAAGTAGTTCGGCCGCACCTTCCCCATGGCGTTGCCCAGCACGACAAACAGCGCGCCGACACCGACCGGGATCCAGCGCCCCGCGTTCACCGCGTACCCGAGCGCCGTCGCGAGGACCAGCGTGTGGGTGCCGAGCATCAGCGCGAGCATGGCCAGGCGGATCACCGTGTACGGCCCCACGAACGACGCGTAGTTGGCGCGACCCGGGTCGAGGCGCGGCAGCACGAGCAGCATCACGTACAGGCCGAGCGCGATCATCGGCAGCAGCAGGAGGCCCTCGAGGCGGCCGCCGGTGCCGTCCACCTCGCCACGGATGTTCCAGTGCGTCGGCATCTGCGCCGGCACGCGGTTCCACACCACCGCCGAGGCGCCGAACAGCGCGCCGAGGATCACCCAGTGCGACCACTCCCGCCGCACGAGGCTCTCGTTCGATCCGGTGCTTGTCGTCTCGTTGCTCATGACTTCCGCTCCCGCTTCGCCGGGAGCACACGGCCACCCAGCAGTTCCATCACCGCATCCACGGTCTCCTCGAACACCGAGAGGCTGAGGCTGTACACGAGTCTTGTGCCCTGGCGTTCGACGACGAGCAGGCCGGCCTGCTTCAGCACGGCGAAGTGCCCGGACATCGTGGACTTCGCCAGGTCGAAGCGATCCGCGATCTCGCCGGCGGTGAGCGGCCCTTCCTCGCGCAGCAGCCGCACAACGGCGCGGCGCGTCGGGTCACTCAGCGCGCGGAACACCTCATCGATCGCCATGCTCGAGGCACCTCATTCGGTATTTCGCCAACTACCGAATAGTACCAAGGAATCGGTTGCGGGGGGGCACAACGGCGGCCGAGGCGGCAGCACTCCCTCCCGATGACCGAAGCGCCCTCCGTACGTTCGGAAGCACGCGGTAGACCGGGAGGCGGGACGAGTTCACACTTTGAGTGATGCAGCGGTGAGGCCGCGCGAGAGGCGAAAGCGATGCAACGAGGCAGCCTGTTCGCCGCGATCCTGTCCTTCGCCGGCTCAATCCTCGCGTTCGCCGTCGTCGCCGCGCAACGCGAGGTGGTGAGCATGTTCACCGCCATCGGGATCGTGCTGCTCCTCAACGCCGCGGTCCGCGTGCGGCTCGCCTCCGCAACCCCCGCCAGGGACGACGACCACCGATAACCCACCCGCACGCCGTCCGTGCAGGCCATCCGTGCAGGAAGTGCCCACCGCATGTCCACACCCTCCATGCCCCGACCAGCCGACGTCCGCAGCTACCTGGTGGCCCTGGACGGCAGCGACGCCGCCTACGCCGCCCTGGGCGCCGCGTGCGACGTCGCAAAGCGCACGAAGGCCCCCGTCAACGTGCTGTATGTCATCGAAGTGCCGCGGTCCGTGGCGTTGGACGCCGCCGTGGAGCGCGACGTGGAGCGTGGCGAGGAGATCCTCGGGCACGCGGAACGCATCGCAGCGGAGCATGGGGTGACGGTGCAGGCTGACCTGGTTCAGGCGCGGCAGGCGGCGCACGCCGTGGTGGACGAAGCGGTCGACCGAGGCATTGATGCCATCGTGTTGGGGGTCGAATACCATCGGCCCCTGGGACAGTTCACGCTGGGGCGACTCCCGCTGCACGTGCTGGAGCACGCCCCGATGCAGGTATGGTTGATCCGCTACCCCGCGCGCGACCGGCAGCGGTAGGCGCGCGATAGCGAAGGAGTCTGAGCATGCGCATCCTGATCATGGGCTGCGGCCGCGTCGGCGCGGGCCTCGCGACCCAGCTCGCGGACGAGGGCCACGAGATCACCGTCCTGGACACGGATTCCTTTGCGTTCAACCGGCTGCTGCCCAAGTTCAGCGGCCGCCGCCTCGTCGGGTCGGGTACCGACGACCGCATGCTGATCGAGGCGGGCATCGAGGGCACCGACTGCTTCATCGCGCTCGCGTCCGGAGACAACCGGAACATCCTCGCCTCGCAGAAGGCGAAGGAGATGTACGGCGTGAAGACCGTGGTGACGCGTGTGAAGGACCCGCTCCGCAGCGAGCTCTTCGCGCGCCTCGGCCTGCACACCTTCAGCCCGACCAAGGTCGGCGTGACACTGGCGCACGAAGCCATCTTCCAGGGGGCCTAGCGGTGTACATCATCGTCGTCGGCGGTGGCGCGGTCGGCTACGGCCTCGCGCTCGAACTCCAGCAGATGCCCGACCACGAGGTCACGATCGTGGAGCTCAGCGGCAGCCGCACCTCCCAGCTCCGCGCCGAGATCGGCGAGATGGTGGTCCACGGCGACGGCAGCGAGATCGCCTTCCTCGAGGGTGTCGGGGCCGGCCGGGCGGATCTGCTCATCGCAGTGACCGCGGACGACGGCGCAAACCTCATCACCTGCCAGGTCGCCAAGCACTGGTTCAACGTGAAGCGCACGATCGCCCGCGTGAACGACCCCCGGAACGAGGCGCTGTTCCTGCGCCTCGGCGTGGACTCGATCGTGTCGGCCGCCGGCGCGGTGATGGCGCAGATCGAGGCGACGCTGCCCGAGCACACGATCATCCCGCTGATGGCCCTCGAAGGAACGCGCCTGCACGTGGTCGACATTCGGGTGCAGGAAGGATCGCCCGCGGCCGGGCGTCGCTTGCGCGACCTCGAGTTTCCGCCGGAGGTACTGGTGTCAGTCGTCATCGGCAAGCAGGGCGCGAACGTCCCCAGCGGGGACACCGTGCTGCAGGTCGGTGACGAGGTCATCGCCGTCATCCCCCGCGAGTCCGACGCTGCCGTCCGCAAGATGATCGCCGGCCCCATCGAAGGAGCGTAGGGATGCGCATCTCCCACCTCGGCCCCACCGGGACATACACCGAGGCCGCATCCCGCCGCTTCGACCCCACCGCCGACCTCCTGCCAGTCGCCACCGTCTCTGCGGCGATCCAGGCGGTGCGCGACGGCCAGGCCGACGCCGCGGTCTGCGCGATGGAGAACTCAATCGAAGGCTCCGTCTCGATCGAGACGATGGACATCCTCATCGGACCTGAGTTCGAGCTGCGCGTCTGCGGCGAGGTCGTCGTCGCCATCCAGCACCATCTCGTTGGCGCGCCTGGCATCAACGCCGCCGCCGCGACGAAGGTCTACTCGCATCCGCAGGGCCTCGCGCAGTGCCGTCAGCGCCTGCACGAGCTGGCACCGAACGCGC
>CAMDAY010000133.1 GCA_945888895.1 Dehalococcoides mccartyi
CCGATCCACCCACGCGCGACACCGAGATGCCGGGGTTGGTGGCGGGACGCTGGCCGCTGTTGAACAGGTCCAACTCAAGGAATATCTGGCCGTCCGTGATCGAGATGACATTCGTCGGGATGTAGGCCGACACGTCGCCGGCCTGCGTCTCGATGATCGGGAGCGCCGTGATCGAGCCGCCGCCGAGCTCCGGGATGACGCGCGCGGCGCGCTCCAGGAGGCGGGAGTGCAGGTAGAACACGTCGCCGGGGTACGCCTCGCGGCCCGGGGGGCGGCGGAGGAGCAGCGAGACCTCGCGGTACGCCCACGCGTGCTTCGAGAGGTCGTCATAGATGATGAGGACGTCGCGGCCCTTCGCCATGAAGTACTCGGCCATCGCGGCGCCGGCGTACGGGGCGAGGTACTGGAGGGCGGCAGACTCCGAGGCGGAAGCGACCACGACGATCGTGTGCTCCATCGCGCCGTACTGGTCGAGAATGGCGACGGTCTGGGCGACCTTCGCGTCCTTCTGGCCAATCGCGACGTAGATGCAGATCACGCCGCTGTTCTTCTGGTTGATGATGGCGTCGATGCAGATGGCGCTCTTGCCGATCGAGCGGTCGCCGATGACGAGCTCTCGCTGGCCACGGCCGAGCGGGATCATCGCGTCGATGGCCTTGATGCCCGTCTGCAGCGGCTGGTTCACCGTGACGCGGGAGACGACGTCCGGAGCGATGCGCTCAACGGGGTATCGCTCCGTGGTACCCACGGGGCCCTTCTCGTCGATGGGGTCGCCAAGGGCGTTGACGACGCGACCGATGAGCGCCTCACCGATGGGGACGGACGCAACCAGGCCGGTGGTCCGAACCTCGTCGCCTTCCTTCACCTTGGTGTAGTCACCCATGATGATGGCGCCGACCGTCTCCTCTTCGAGGTTCAGGGCGAGGCCACGGATCGGGCGGCCGTTGTCGTCCGTGACACCGAACTCGATGAGCTCGGAGGCGAGGCACTCGCCAAGGCCGTGGATGCGGGCGATGCCGTCACCGGCCTGGATCACCGTGCCGACATTCGCCGACGTGGCGGAGACATCGAAGTTCTCGATCTGCTCCTTCAGGATGGAGGCGATCTCTTCTGCTCGTACGGCCATCGCGGTACCTCGCTCTTCCGCCCCCATCCCTCGACGGTTGGGCGGCGATTCGTCTTCGATTTCGCGTTGCTAGCGCCGTCAGGCGCTAGAGCGCGGCGCGCTCCAGCTGCGAGCGCAGCGCCCGGAGGCGCGCTCTCGTGGAGCCATCCACCAGTCGGTCACCGATGCGGACGATGAGTCCACCGAGGATACTCGGGTCCACCTTCGTCTCCACCGTAACCTGCTTACCGGTCTCCTCGGCCAGCCGGCGTTCCAGCTGTGCCTGCCGGTCGGCATCCAGCTCCACGGCACTGGTGACGACAGCGCGGGCGATGCCACGCTCGTTGTCGACCAACTCCCGGAAGAAGGACGCGATGTCCGGGCCAAGGCCCAGGCGCGACTTCCGGCGCAGCAGCCGGAACAGGTTGAGTTGCGCGGTGGTCACGTTCGGCATGACGCGTCGGACGATCACCTGGAAGTTCTCGTCCGTCATGCCGTCCGCTTGCAGCGCCGCCACGAACTCGGGGCGAGAAGTCAGCGACCCCAACGCCTCGATTGCCTCCACCCAGCCGTCGAGGGCGCCCTGTTCACGGGCGATCTCCAGCACGGCGGAGGCGTAGCGGCGACCGGCGACATCGCGCGTTCCAGCCACTTAGTTGCTGCCGTCCCGACCGAAGTCGCTGTTCACGAGCACCTCGTCGATGAGGCGCTGGTGAGCGGTGCGGTCGAGCGACTGACCAACCACGCGCTCGGCGGCGCGGACGGTGAGGTCCGCGAACTCGGCGCGCAGGGCCTGCACGGCCTGCAGTCGCTCCTGCTCCATCTCCTGGCGAGCGCGCTCCACGATGCGGTCGGCGTCGGCTTTCGCCTGCGTCTCCAGCTCCGTGCGCAGGCGACCGGCGGTCTCCTGTGCGCGCGCGACGAGGTCACGACCTTCCGCACGAGCAGCCTCAAGAGCGGCCTGGGCCGCGACCTGGCTCTGCTCTGCAGCGGACGCCGCAGCCTCGGAGGCCTTCAGGCCCTCCTCGATGCGGCGCTTGCGCTCGTCCAGCATCTTGAGGATGGGGCCCCAGAGGAACATCCGGAGCAGCACGAGCAGGATCGCGAAGTTGACCAACTGGGTCACGAGACCCGGCAGGTTCAAACCCAGCGCGGCAATGCCGCTCGGGCCTTCTGCTGCGGACGCTGCCATGGGCATCGCCGCGGCGGTCAAACCGAAGGCCACGGCCAACATGCGCGAACGCATGCGGGACATCAGCCCTCGGAGATGCTGCATCGCTCTCACCGGTTCGCTCCTCGACTGGACGGATGCGCCGCCGACCTCACCTGAGGCCGGCGACCACCGTCAGCGGACCCTGCGGCTTCGTCTTAGAAGACGAAGCCGATGAGGATCGCGACGACCAGCGCGTAGATGCCGATGGCCTCGGCGAACGCGACGGACAGGATCATGTTGGTCTGGATGGCGCCGGCGGCCTCCGGGTTGCGGCCCAGAGCCTCCATCGCGCGACCGCCGATGAGGGCGATACCGATGGCGGGGCCGATTGAGCCCAGACCCATGGCGATGGCCGCGGCCATGTACTTCATGGACAGGACGGTGGACTCATTGTCCGCCGCACCGGCCGTCTGGGCGGCAGCAACGCCAGCCATCAACAGAAACAATGCACCAGCGGTACCCGCTGCGACCATCGAACGACGTGCGATCTTCATCGAACTCTTCCTCCCTGGGTGTCCCCGGATCCGCCGGGGGGCCTCACGGACGACACGAACCTTGTTTCGCAGCGGGGCTTAATGCGCCCCGTGATGCTCTGTAGTTTCGGCGTGGTGCCCCTCATCCCCGTGGTGCGACACCGCCGTGACGGCGAACACCAGCGTGAGGATGGCGAACACGAACGCCTGGATGAGGCCCACGAACAGCTCGAGGGCGTAGAACACGTCTACGAGCAGGAACGGGACCAGGAACGACATCATCAGCAGCAGGACTTCGCCCGCGAAGATGTTGCCGAACAGACGGAAGGTGAACGACACCATGCGCGACAGCTCCGAGACGAACTCGAGGATGCCGACGAAGATGTCGATGACCCCCATCGGCCCCTTCTTCAGGGCGCTGATGGCGAAGAACTTCTTGAGGTAGCCGGGGCCGAGGGTTTGCAGACCCCAGAACTCCACAAAGATGAAGGAGAAGATGGCGATCGCCAGCGGGGCGTTGATGTCCGTGTTCACGGAGCGGAAGTACGGCGCGAGCGCGCCAGAGAACGCGCCGGGCGCGGCCTCCTCGGCAGCGGGGGCCGAGGCAGCTGAAGCCGTGCGCGGGTCGGCGCTGGCGACAGCCTCGGACGTGCCGGTCACCGCGTTGTGCTTCGCGGGCGCGGCGGGAGCCTTCGAGTCGGCGGGAGCGTGCGAGTCCGCTGCCCCCTGCGCGGGCACGTAGCCTGCGGGCAGGATGGCGTGGTCGCCCTTCGCGATGTTCACGGCCTGCGGCTTGAACGGGATGTAGGCCACGGAGCCCAGCAGCGGCACCTCGGCCTGACCGAACACGACCTGCTTGCCGGCGACGGTGTGGTTGGGCTCGGGCTTGCCGATGATGTTGTTCATCGGCAGGAGGCCGAAGTAGTTGGAGCACAGGACGAAGAAGAAAATCGTGGCGACCAGCGGGAAGAAGCGACGGCCGTTCTTCTCACCGGCGACCGAGACCACGATGCCGTAGAACGCCTCGATCATCGCCTCGATGCCGCCGGCGAAGCCGGTCGGGACGAGCTTGAGGTTGCGCCCCACGTACCAGCCGCCGGCACACAGGATGGCCACGACCCACCACGAAGTGAACATCGTGTTCGTGATATCGACCGGGCCAGCGTGGAAGATGATCTCAGGAGCGACGACGATCGCGGGAGCCGCCCCGCCGACGAAGATGAATCCGGAAGCCATGAGAGCGATCGCGCCAACGGCGATGAGTAGCAGCTTCATCAGTTGCCGTTCTTGTCGTTAAAAGCCACGAGTGCTTTGAGTCTCCGGTAGGCGTCGTACGTCCCGATCATCAAACCCAGAACTAGCAGGGACACGGTAAGCACCGGATCGGTGCCGTACTTGCCATCGAGCCAATGCCCGAGATAGGCGCCCCCGCCGATCCACACCGCGAATGAGGTGCCCAGTCCGACCAGTCGGAACGCGGGTGAACTCAGCACGGTTGTCGTACCCACTTCGTGAGCGCGACCGGTGGAACCCTACCATCCCCAGATCGGTGGATCAACTCACTTGTGGATTCGTGCACAAATAACCGGTCGTGTAGACGGCGACTGGTCGCGAGCATGTCCGCGCTCCCGTCGCCGAGGTGCTTAACGGGTGCCCTCGCCGAGGTCGTCGAGGTCGAGTCCAGAGACGAATTCGCGGAACGCAGAGAGCTTTTCAAGCTCCTCAGCGCTTGGGGGTGCGGGGCGCACCTCGTCGGATTCGGCGCCCTCGATCGGCTCGCCGTCTTCGTCGAGCATGATACCGGCGCGATCCATCACCTCGTCCGCGACGTAGATCGGGACCCCCGCGCGCACCGCGACGGCGATGGCGTCCGAGGGGCGCGAGTCGATATCGAAGGCCTCGTCACCGCGGCGGATGTGGATGTTCGCGTAGAACGTGTCCTCGCGCAGGTCGTTCACGGTCACGGATTCCACCGTGCCGCCGAGGTCCTCGAGCATCTTGATCATCAGGTCGTGCGTCTGGGGCCGGGCGGAGGTGACCTCCTGCAGCCGGAAGGCGATGGCGTCCGCGACGTCCGCGCCGATCCAGATCGTGAGGTAGCGGTCGGCTTCCTTCTCGCGCAGGACGACGACGCGCCGGTAGTGGCGCAGTCCGACGCGGATGGAGTCGATGATGAGTTCGCGCACGGGAGTCTCCCGGGGTGCCTCGCGACGCTGCGCGGGCTGATGTGCATCGAGTGTAGGCAACGAGGGTTCACGGACGCAATGCAGCGAGCGCGGTCGAGGTGCATCGGCGTGGGCCCCCTACCCCTCCCGGCGCGGGAGGGGTTCAGATGAACCAACGCCGAGGGGATACGTCCCTCCACTCCCGACGGACCTCGATGTGACCACGCCAGGTCGGTGCGAGTGATCGCACCGCAGGTCGAGGCCACGCTAGGGCGCAGGCGCGTCACCGTAGAGGGCACGCTCGATCGCGGGGTCGAGGGCGGGGCCGCGCGAGACGTATGCCTTCGCGCGCTTGCGGAGCGTGGCGCGCTCCATGAGCACGCGATGCGCACACGTGGTGCAGCGCAGGCCGATGTCCGCACCCACGCGCACGACCTCCCAGTCGAAGCCGCCGCACGGATGGGCGCGCTGCATGCGGATCACGTCCGCCATGCGCACATCCGTCATCGGCAGCATCGAGGTGCCTCGTGCCCTATGCGCCGCGCGCGGCGTTAATCGCGTCGCGCAGCTCGATGGCAGCAAGACGCGCGCCCTCGGCCCACGCGGGGCGGTCGCGGGACTCGACGGGCTTCGCGTACAGCACGCCGCGCGAGGCGTTGACGATGAGGTTGGCCCCGTTGCCGTCGATCCCTGCCTGCACGGCTGCCTCGAGGTCGCCGGCCTGCGCACCGACGCCGGGCATGAGGATTGGCAGATCGGGGCAAATGGCGCGGATCTCACGCGCCTCCTCTGGGTAGGTCGCGCCGACGACGAGGCCGATGTTGCCCTTCGTGTTCCAGCCGTTCGCGAGGCGCGCGACGTACGCGTACAGAGGCTCCTGCCGCTCGCCGACTGTGAGGTCCTGGAGGTCGCGCGCGCCGGGGTTCGAAGTGCGGCAGAGGATGAACGAGGTACGGTCCTCGTAGGCGAAGAAGGGCTCCATGGAGTCGCCGCCCATGTACGGGCTGAGCGTGACCGCGTCCGCATCGAGCGACTCGAAGACCGCCTTCGCGTAGCCGATCGCCGTGTTGCCGAGGTCGCCGCGCTGGTTGAGGAAGCGCTGGAACTCGCGCGCAAGCACGTCACCTGACGGCACCTCTTCGGC
>CAMDAY010000134.1 GCA_945888895.1 Dehalococcoides mccartyi
GATCACGCCGCGGATGTCCTCGATGCCGCGGTACGGGAAGCGGAAGCCGCCCGCCGTGTAGTACGAGTTGCCGCCGCGCTCATCGAAGCCCGCCTTCTCGAGGACTGCCACCTTCGCGCCCTGCTCGCGTGCGGCCAGAGCGGCGCACAGCGCAGCGTTCCCGGCCCCCACCACTACAACGTCATACGGTCCGGGCATCTCTCGCTCCCTCGGTCATCCCACGGGGCGAGCCCCGTCATCGTTCGTGCGCAGCCTAGCGGGGCCCAAGCCTACACAGGCGATGTGCCTCGGTCATCTGTCTGCTTCGGCGCGGGCGGTTGGCCCGGTCGCTGCCCTGCTGGCGGGCGGCGGGCGGCCCACGCCGCCTCGATGCGGGCCTCGTGTCCCAGCCCGCCCGGCACATAGTACGTGTGCCCCTCCACGGACGGGGGGCGGTGCGTCTGCCCCGGCGCCAGGTGGTCCGGCTCGTCGTGGGCGTAGCGGTAGCCCTGCCCGAAGCCCATCCCCTTCATCAGCCCGGTGACGGCGTTCCGCAGGTGCATCGGCACCGGCTCGTTGCGCGTCGCCTGCACATCTGCGAGCGCGCGGTTGTAGGCGGCGTATGCGCTGTTCGACTTCGGAGACCGTGCGAGGTAGACCGTCGTCTCCGCGAGCGCGAGACGCCCCTCCGGCATCCCCAGGAAATGCACCGCCTGCTGGCACGCCACCGCGAGCTGGAGCGCCTGCGGGTCGGCAAGCCCGACGTCCTCGGCGGCCGTGATCACGAGGCGGCGCGCGATGAACATCGGATCCTCGCCGGCCTCGACCATCCGCGCGAGCCAGTACAGCGCGCCGTCCGGGTCGGAGTCGCGCAGCGTCTTGATGAACGCGGAGATCGTGTCGTAGTGCGCGTCCCCCTCGCGGTCGTACAGCAGCGTCGGCGCCTGCGCGGCGCCCTCGATCGTATCGCGCGTCAGCACCCGCGTCCCATCGTCCACAGGCGTCGTCGCGTCAACGGCCAGTTCGAGGATGTTGAGCGCCGTCCGCGCGTCACCCGCAGCGAGCAGCGCGAGCGTGTGCATCGTCTCGTCGTCGATCGTGATCGACACACCGTCGCGTGCCAGCCCGCGCTCGGGGTCCTCGATCGCCCGTTGCACGATCGCCGACAGCGCGGCCTCGTCGAGCAGGTCGAGGCGGAACACACGCGAGCGCGAGAGCAGCGGCGCGACCAGGTAGAACGACGGGTTCTCGGTGGTCGCGCCGATCAGCGTGACGGTGCCCGCCTCGACGTGTGGGAGCAGCGCGTCCTGCTGGCTCCGGTTAAAGCGATGCAGCTCGTCAATGAACAGGATGGTGCGGCGTCCGCTGACCTTCAGCCGGTCGGCCGCCTCGGCGATCACGCGACGCACATCGGCGACGCCGCTGCTGACAGCCGACAGCTCCGCGAAGAAGCGCTGTGTCTGCGCCGCGATGATCGTGGCGAGCGTTGTCTTCCCGGACCCCGGCGGCCCCCACAGGATGATCGAGGGCAGTCGGTCCGCCTCGATCATCTGGCGCAGCGGGCGCCCCTGACCCACGACCTGCGACTGTCCCTCGTACTCGTCAAGGGTGCGCGGACGCATCCGCGCGGCCAGCGGCGCATCGCGCGGCGGCGCGGGTGCGGTGGGGTCGGCAAGCATGTCGGCCTGCACGCCGGGCGGCACGGGACGTCGAGTTCGTTCAGGCATGCGTCGAGTCTACGCGGTCGGCGGGGCCCCCACCCGGGCGTACGCGGAGGTCATCGGACGACGACGGTCGCAGTCATCCCCTGGTGCAGGCGGCACCACAACTCGTAGCGCCCTGGCGCGGCGAACGTGTACGCGAAGCGCTCCCGCCCGCTGATGAATGGTGAATCGATCGACAGATCCACCGAGGTCACTGTGTGGGAGACGCCCTCGAGGTTCTTCCAGATCACTGTCGTGCCGACCGGCACGGTGATGCCGTCCTCGAACGTCGAGGCGGTGATCGAACTGTGTCGCACGAACCCAGCGGACGTGGGGGCGGGAGTCGCAGTCGCGGCAAACGCAGGAGTCGCGCTCGGGCTCGGCGGGGGAGTCGGCGTCGGCGTGTAGACAGGGGTCGCGGTTATCGCGCCAGCCGACGCCGGCACCGTGGAGGTCGCGGTGGGGAGCACCGGGACGGACGGCGGGCGCGTCGCGCTCACCGCCTCTGCGGTCGTGGTCGCGGTCAGGACGGGCGAGGGACTGGCCGTCGCCCGTGCTGGGGCGGTTCGTCCCGCGCACCCGGACAGGAGCAATGCGATCACGATCATCAGGGCCCGGGGTTGGTCGATCCGCACGCCTCGCTCCTCGACATTCGCTCGCTCTTCGCGAGGATGCGGGGTCGAGGTCAAGGTCATGTGAAGACGGCTAGCGGGCCGGGATGCCTCGCTGGGTGCGCCATGCCTCGAAGCGCGCCTCGAACGCGGGGCGCGTCTCGCCGAACGCGGCCTCGAACGCCTCGAGGGGTGAGTTTTCGTTCAGGCTCCGGTAGTACGCGGCGAGCGGCGGGACGCCGCCCGTGCCCACCAGCTGGTCCGCGGCGAGCGCGCCGAGCGCGTACTCGGTGGCGTTCGGGTCGCGGCCCGCCACGGCGAGCGGCGGCTGCGGCGAGGCGACGACGGCTCGCACCGACCGCGCGAGGAAGTCCGCCTTCGCACGCATGCCCGCCTCGATCACCGCCATCTGCGAGGCGTACTCCGCCGCACCCTCGATCAGCCAGAGCACCGGCGAGGATGCCCCGCCGGCGAGCGCACGCTGGTACAGGTGGAAGATCTCGTGCGCCATGACCGCGACCTTGTCGACCCGGCTCAGGCGAGGCCACGACCGGTTGCCGATCAGCAGCGTGATGTCGCGCTCGCTCGCCTCTCCGAGCGGCCCCTGCGTGCGCGCCATGTCAAGGTGGATCCTCGGGCGGTTCGTCAGGTAGACACCCGCGCGCTCCCGGAAGTACTCGCTGGCCATCGTCGCGCTCTCGCGCATCAACCGCTCTTCCGCCTCGGGGACGGTGGGGTCGACGCGGAAGACGAAGGCCGTCGGCGTCGTGGTGGACACCCCCAGCGGCGGCGGTGGCCACGGCTCGTCATCCTCGGCTGTGCGCATCGGCGCGGGAGTCGCGACCGGCGTCGAGGTCGCAGCGACCGAGCCGGGCGCCTCCGCACGGCGGGCCGACTCGCGGCGCGCCCACTCGATCATCCCGCCGGATGCGCCGACGGCAGCCAGCACCGCCCCGCCGCCGAGCGCAAGGACGCGGCGTCGCGACATCGACTCGTCGAGCATGGGCTCCGCCTCGGGCATCGTCCCGCCTCACGTCCGCTCGATCGATGTTACGTCCCGCCGAGGTACGATGGATCCTCGAAGCCGCGCCTGAGCATCCCGTCCCGAGCAGAGGTGACCGCGTGACCACACCGACCGCCACGAAGTACGAGACCGTGATCGGGCTCGAGGTCCACATCCAGCTCAACACGCACTCGAAGATGTTCTGCGCGTGCGACCGACAATACTTCGACGCCGAGCCCAACTCGCACGTATGCCCCGTGTGCCTCGGCATGCCGGGGATGTTGCCCGTGATCAACCAGGAGGCGGTCACCAGCACGCTGCTTGCGGGCCTCGCGCTGGGCTGTGACATCCCCGCCTACGCGAAGTTCGACCGCAAGAACTACCCCTACCCCGACCTGATGAAGGGCTACCAGATCTCGCAGTTCGACCAGCCGTTCTGCCTGAACGGCGTGCTCGAAATCGACGTCGAGGGCGAGCGACGGCTCGTCCACCTCGAGCGTATCCACCTCGAGGAGGACACGGCGCGCCTGCTGCACCGCGACAACGGCATCGAGACGTACTCGCTGCTGGACGTGAACCGCGCCGGCTCGCCGCTGATGGAGCTGGTGACGAAGCCCGACATGCACACGGCCCTAGAGGCTCACGCCTTCCTGCGCACGCTGCGTCAGGTGATGAGGTATCTCCGCATCGCCGACGCCGACATGGACAAGGGCGGCATGCGCTGCGACGCGAACGTCTCCCTCCGCCCCGTCGGCCAGGAAGAGCTCGGCCGCAAGGTCGAGGTGAAGAACATGAACTCGTTCCGCAGCGTGCAGCGCGCGATCGAGTTCGAGATCGAGCGCCAGACGAAGATGCTCGACGCGGGCGAGCGCATCGTGCAGGAGACGCGCGGCTATGTTGACGCCACCGGCGAGACGGTGTCGCAACGCTCGAAGGAGGAGGCCAGCGACTACCGCTACTTCCCCGAGCCCGACCTGCCCCCGCTGCACATCGCCCCCGAGACGATCGAGGCACTCCGGGCGAAGCTGCCGGAGCTGCCCGCCGCGCGCCTTGACCGGTTCCAGTCGCAGTACGGCCTGACCACCGCCGAGGCGCGCATCCTGAGCGACTCGCGCTCCGATGGCGATGCGTTCGAGGAGGCCGTCGGTTTCGCGGGCGCCGAGCACGCAAAGACCGTGGCCCACTGGTTCACCGGCGACGTCGCGAAGCACCTCAACACGCTGGGTGCGGAGGCAGAGCTGGGCGACACGAAGGTCACGGCGCGCCACATCGGCGAGCTCGTGCGCCTCGCCGCGTCGAACGCGGTCACCGCCGCCACGGCGAAGGAAGTCCTCGACGTCGCGTTCGAGACGGGTGAGCTGCCCGAGGCGATCGTGGACGCGCGCGGCCTGCGCCAGGTCACCGACGCCGGCGCGATCGACGAGGTCGCACAGCAGGCGATCGCCGCGAACCCGAAGGCCGTCGAGGACTACCGCGCCGGCAAGCAGGCGGCGATCGGCTTCCTGGTGGGTCAGGTGATGCGAGAGATGAAGGGCCGCGCCAACGCGAACACCGCCGCCGAGACCCTCCGCCGCCACCTCGACGCCGCGGGCGGCTAGATCGCGACATGTGCCTCCGTCACTCGAGGCACATGTCGCCCCACTCTGCAGCGGCAACGTCAGTTGACGGTCAACGCGCGTGAGCGTTTACTCGACGTGGCGGGCAGCGAGCGAGTGATCCTTTGAGCCGCGGCAACATATCCAAATGGCTGTACGTCGGGCTGCACATCAAGCGATGGCTGCTCCTCCTCGGCATCGCCGTCGCCATCATGGGCATCGGCTTCGCATACATCCTCCGCGAGGCCTACGTCTCCTACACGTTCCCGGTGTGGGCCTACTACATCACCCTGCAGTTCATCCCTCGCTGGCTGCGCGGATTGTTGTTCATCTCGTCGGCGCTCACGCTCGCGATCTTCGCCGGGTGGCAGCTCAACCGATCGCTCGCGAACGCGCTGCTGCCCAACGGCGACCGCCAGCGCGACCTCGTGGACCTCGTCTACCAGAACCGCACGCGTGACCGAGGCCCGCGCATCGTCGCCCTCGGCGGCGGCACCGGTCTGTCGAACCTGCTGCGCGGCCTGAAGCAGTACACGTCCAACCTCACGGCGATCGTCACCGTCGCCGACGACGGCGGATCGAGCGGTCGGCTGCGTCGCGACCTGCACGTCATCCCCCCCGGCGACATCCGCAACTGCATCGCCGCGCTCGCCGATGCCGAGCCCCTGGTCACGCAACTCTTCCAGTACCGCTTCGACGACCGCGCCGGCGTGGGCATGGCCGGCCACTCGTTCGGCAACCTGTTCATTACCGCCATGGCCGAGGTCACCGGCAGCATGGAGGCCGCGATCACGGAAACGTCGCGCGTCCTCGCGGTACGCGGGCGGATCCTGCCCTCGACGCTGGACGATGTGCGCCTCGCGGCGCGCTTCCCGGACGGAACGGTGATCCACGGCGAGTCCGCGCTTCCCGGTCACGGCGTCCCGCCCGCCGAGATGTGGGTGGAGCCGCGCGACTCCGCCGCACACCCAGGCGCCGTGCGCGCCCTGTTGGAGGCCGACCTGATCGTGATCGGCCCCGGCAGCCTCTACACCTCGGTACTGCCGAACCTGCTCGTGCCGGGTATCGGCAAGGCGGTGCGGGAGTCGCACGCCCACAAGCTGTACATCAGCAACGTGGCGACCCAGCTGGGCGAGACCAACGGCTACACCGCCGCTGACCACTACGCCGCGCTGCGACGGCA
>CAMDAY010000135.1 GCA_945888895.1 Dehalococcoides mccartyi
CTCCTCGGCGTCGGCATTCCCGAACTTGGGCTGGTCATGTTGATCGCGCTGGTGATCGTCGGCCCGCAGCGATTCCCCGAGATCGCGCGGCAGATGGCGCGCTGGATCCGCACGGCCCGGGCGTTCACCGACGAGGTAATGAAGGACGTCCGCTCCGCCGTCGACGAGATTGAGCAAGACGTGACGGCCGCCAACGACGGCGTGAACCCGATCCGCGAACTGCGCGAGATCCGCAACGAACTGGCCGGCGCCGCACAGGACGCGACCGCGACCGTCGAGGAAGCCCGGACGCTGCCGCCCGTCACGCCGATCAACGACGAATGGGCCGCCGTGGCCGAGACCACCGCCACCGAATCCCTCGAGGTGCCCGACGTGCCCGCGAGCGTGCCTGACCTCCATATCGAGTCGACGACCGAGTCGACGCCCCCGGAGCCATGGACGGCACCGCCGACGGCCGAGGAACCGACCCCGTCGCGGCGGGCGGACGCCTGATGGTCGCGAGCCTCTTCGACCCCGATCCCAACCCCGCCGGCGGGCAGCGCCCCGAAGGCGGGGAAATGACGCTGCTCGAGCACCTGCTTGAGCTGCGCTACCGCGTCACCTGGATGGCCGCGGCCGTCGTCATCGGGATGATGGGCTTCTTCGTGCCGAATGTCGGGTTCAAGGTGATCGGCTGGCTGCTGGCTCCGGCGCGCCAGTCCGTGCCCGACTTTCGCCCGCAGTTCATCGAACCGATGGAGAACATCGCCGCCTTCTTCCGGGTAGCACTCCTCGGCGGCGTGACTGTGGCGATGCCCGTGATCGTGTACCACGCGATGCGATTCGTGACGCCCGCGCTCACGCGGCAGGAGAAGCAGTGGGTGTTCCCGATCGTGTTCGGGGCAAGCATGGCATTCCTCGGAGGCGTGGCCTTCGGCTACTTCCTCATCCTGCCGTTCACGCTGGCCTTCCTGCTCACCTTCGGCAGCGACGTCGCACAGGCGGACTGGCGAATCGGCAACTACATCGACTTTGTCACCAGGATCCTGCTCGTCATGGGGCTGGTCTTCGAGACTCCGCTGATCGTGATGGGCCTCGCACGGTTCAAGGTCGTGTACTGGCGCCAGCTCCTGAACTGGTGGCGCTACGCCGTGATCCTCGCCTTTGTCATCGCAGCAGTCGTGACGCCGACGATCGACCCCGTGACCCAGACGCTCGTGGGGGGCCCGATCGTGGTCCTGTACTTCGTCGGCATCGGCCTCGCGTGGATCGTCCGCCGCAAGCGATGACCGGCTGTTCGAGGTGAAATGTGATCACCTGCATATACATTGAATCCAATCTGGCGCGATGTTACGCTCAACACCATGTATCTCTCGGCATCCGCCCCCGGCCACCGTCCGTCACGCCGCGCCTCCACGCGGCCGTCGCGCCACGCGCGGCGAGTAGACACCTTGATGGCTGACCCGCGCGCCGGTGCCCCCGCTGCACTTCTGCCGCTCTACGAGGTCCCCGCGCCGCTCACTGGCCTGTACGCGGAGATCGCGGACTGTCCGCGCTGCATCCTTGCCCGGACGCGGACGCACACCGTCCCGGGCAGCGGGACCGCGCCGTGTGACCTGATGTTCGTGGGCGAAGGCCCTGGCCAGCGCGAGGACGAGCTCGGCCTGCCGTTCGTCGGACGGTCGGGCCAGTTCCTCGATGAGCTGTTGGCCTCGATCGGCCGGTCGCGGCTGGACGTGTACGTGACCAACGTCGTGAAGTGCCGCCCGCCCGCCAACCGCGACCCGCTGCCGGACGAGATCGTTGCCTGTTCCGAGTACCTCGATCGTCAGATCGCCGAGGTGCGCCCCACCGTCGTCGCAACCCTCGGGCGGTTCTCGATGGCCCGCTGGTTCCCCGGCGCGCGCATCAGCCAGATCCACGGTCAGGCGCAGACATTCGACGGCCTCACCGTGATCCCGATGTACCACCCCGCCGCGGCGCTGCGTAACGGCTCGCTGCGCGCCGTGATGAAACAGGACTTTGCTCAGATCCCCGCCCTGCTCACCGGCACCCCAGGAGCCTGATGACCAACGACTTGCTTCCCCTGCGCGTGATTCCCCTCGGCGGTCTCGGTGAGATTGGCCGGAACATGATGCTGTACGAGTACGGCGACGACATGATCGCCGTGGACGTCGGCGTGATGTTCCCCGATGCCGAGCACCTCGGCGTCGACCTGATCATTCCTGACATCACTTATGTCAAGGAGAACATTCACCGCCTCCGCGCGATTTTCTTGACCCACGGTCACGAGGACCACATCGGCGGGGTGCCCTTCCTGCTGCACGAGGTTTCGGCGCCGATCTACTGCCTGAAGCTGACGCGTGGCCTGGTGCAGGTGAAACTCAAGGAGCATCACCTCGCCGACGCGGAGATCCAGGTCGTCGAGGCCGGCGATGTCGTCGACGCAGGCGTGTTCTCCGTCGAGTTCTTCTCGGTGTCGCACTCCATCCCGGACTCTGCCGGGCTGATCATCGACACGCCGCTGGGCGCGATCGTGCACACCGGCGACTTCAAGATCGACCACACGCCGCTGATGGGACAGCACACGGATCTCGCGCGGCTCGCCGACGTCGGCGAGGACGGCGCGCTCCTGCTATGCGCCGACTCCACGTACGCGGAGATCGAGGGCTTCACTCCCTCCGAGCAGCGCGTGGCGGAGACGCTGGACCGCGTGATCGGCGACGCCGAGGGGCGCGTGATTGTCACCACGTTCGCGTCGCTCATCTCGCGCGTGCAGGCGGTGATCGATGCCGCGGTGAAGCACGACCGGCGCATCTTTGTCACCGGGCGCTCGATGGTGAACAACGTCAACATGGCGCGCGACCTCGGCTACCTCAAAGTGCCGGGGAACATGTTGATGAGCGTGAACCAGCAGCGCGACTATCCGTCCCACAAGCAGATCGTGATCTGCACCGGATCCCAGGGCGAGCCGACCTCGGCGCTCACGCGCATGGCGAACGGGTCGCACCAGCAGATCTCGATCATCGAGGGCGACACGGTGATCCTCTCGTCGAGCCCGGTGCCGGGCAACGAGAAGTTCGTCTACAAAAACATCGACCTCCTGATGGAGGCCGGTGCGAAGGTCATCTACAACCGCCTCGCCGATGTCCACGTGCACGGGCACGCGGCGCGCGAGGAGCTCAAGATCATCCACCGCCTGGTGCGGCCGAAGTACTTCGTGCCGATCCACGGCGAGTACCGGCACCTCGTGCTGCACCGCGAGCTCGCGATGCTCCTCGGCATGCCGGCGGAGAACGCGTTCGTCCTCACGGACGGCGACGTCCTCGAACTGACCGAGGATGGCGGCGAGGTTGTGGAGCAGGTGTCGGCGGACTACGTATACGTGGACGGCCTCGGCATCGGCGATGTGGACGACTTCGTGCTGCGCGACCGGCAGCACCTGGCGAACGACGGCATGCTCGTCTTCGTCGCGGCGATCGACCGGCACAACGGCAAGCTCGCGCGACCGCCCGAGGTGATGTCGCACGGTTTCGTCGGCCCGGACGAGGAGCCTGCGCTCCTCGACGGCGTGCGTGGGATGGTGACCGACGTGCTTGGCGGGGAGAACCGCGCCACTGACTGGCGCGCGCTGCACGAGACGCTCAAGGACGACGTCGCGGAGTACCTGTACCGGAAGACCCACCGGCGTCCCCTGGTCATCCCCGTGATGCTGGAGATGTAGTCGACGGAGACACAGCGACATGTCGGACCTCCCACGAGGCCCGCAAGTCTGGAGCGGGGTGGCCGGGTATACCCGGCATGAGCCCCAAGAAGTAACTCGGTACGTCGATCGCTCCTGCTGGCGGGGAGGCGCGGTCGAAGGAGTAGAGAGCCATGGCTCGAACAAGATCCCGCCGTCCGCGCACCACTGCACGAGGTGCCGCGCCCAACATTCCCGACATCGTCTCGCTGGGACGCGCGGTCGCGCGACCGGAGATCGTCGGCACGGTGCTCGTGGTACTCGCCGCGGCAGCCATTCCCTACCTCCTTCCTCTGACCGGGGTCTTCGGCGCGGGGCGCGATGCGCTTGTGGCGCTGTTCGGCCTGCACGTCTTCACGGTGATCGGCCTGCTCGCGGGCCTCGGCGCATTGCTTGCGCTGCACCGCGAGTACCTGATCAAGCGGCACCGCCGCCACGTCCTGGGCTTCGCGGTCTTCCTCGTGTTCCTCGCGGGACTGTTCGGTCTCTGGCACCCCGCGACCCACGTCGGCGACGTGAACCTCGCGCAGACCTCGGCGGGGGGACTCCTGGGCGCGCTGATCACCTCGACGTGGTGGAGCACGGCGCTCTGGGCCGCGCTACTCCCCGCGAGTTACGCCCTGCTCTGGCCACTCACGGCCCAGCGCCTTGCCCGCGCAACGCCGCCCGCCACGTGGCGGGCGATGGTCTGGGCATGGGATCTCGGCCTGCACCGCGCCGCGGGACGCGGCGTGTTGGCGCTCGTCAACCGTGCGCGTGGACGCACCGCCGAGGCCCGGGAGGCCACGGATGTCGAGGACGAGCCCGTCCCGATCGAGTCCGCACGCAAGCGCAGGGCACGCGAGGCCGAGCTGGTCGCCGCCGTCGAGGCGCTCGCCCCGCTGCCGCCCGTCCCCGCGATCACCGGCCCGACTGACATCGAGGGCCGGCCCGTGTCGCAACTCGGGATGGACATGGATACCCCCGTCGGCGAGTGGCGCACGGCAGCCGACGGCTGGCAGCTCCCGCCGCTCAAGCTGCTGAAGAAGGTCGAGACCCGCGTGAAGCACGGGCCCGACAACCAGCGACGCGCCGACCTGATCACACAGACCCTCGCCTCCTTCGGCGTGGACTCGGCGGTGGTGGAGATCAACGAGGGCCCGACCGTCACCCAGTTCGGCGTCGAGCCGGGCTGGGACGTGAAGACGCGCATGGTCACGGAGCGCGACGCCACCGGGCGCGCGATCCTCGACCCCACGGGCAACGCGCGCCAGAACGAGGTCGAGGTCGCCCGCACCCGCATCCGCGTGAACCGCATCACCGCGCTCCAGAACGACCTGGCGCTGGCCCTCGCCGCGCCCGCGCTGCGCATCGAGGCACCGGTCCCCGGGAAGCCGATGGTGGGCATCGAGGTGCCCAACGGGAGCACCTCGATCGTGTCGCTGCGCGAGATCATGGAGTCGGAGCCCTACCAGACGTTCGCCGCGAAGGCGGCGCTGCCGTTGGCCCTGGGCGCTGGCGTCTCCGGCGAGCCGATTACCGCGGACCTCGCGCGGATGCCGCACCTGCTCATCGCCGGCGCGACCGGTGCGGGCAAGTCCGTGTGCCTCAACACGATCATCACTAGCCTGCTGATGAACTACTCGCCGGAGCAGTTGCGCTTCGTCATGGTCGACCCGAAGCGCGTCGAGCTGACTGCGTTCGGCAAGATCCCACACCTCGCATTCTCCGAGATCGTCGTCGAGATGGACCGCGTCGTCGGGACGTTGCAGGCGGTGATCAACGAGATGGAGAACCGCTACCGGCGCTTCGCGCAGGTCGGGGTCCGCAACATCGAGAAGTACAACGAGAAGCCGGCTAACGGCCGCGCGCTGCCTTACTGGGTCGTCGTGATCGACGAGCTCGCGGACCTGATGATCGCGGCGCCGTTCCAGGTGGAGCAGCAGCTCGTGCGTCTCGCACAACTCGCGCGCGCGACGGGTATCCACCTCGTCGTCGCGACGCAGCGACCGTCCGTCGATGTCATCACGGGCCTGATCAAGGCGAACTTCCCCACGCGCATCGCGTTCGCGGTGTCCTCGTCGATCGACTCGCGCACGATCCTCGACCAGGGTGGTGCGGAGAAGCTGCTTGGCAAGGGCGACATGCTGTACGTCCCGCCCGACGCGCAGAAGCCCAAGCGCGTCCAGGGCGTCTACGTCTCCGACGAGGAGATCGAGGCGGTCGTGAACTTCTGGACGGCGGATCGCTTCAAGAAGCTCCGCCCCGAGAAGTACGACCATGAGCTCGAGCGCGCCCTC
>CAMDAY010000136.1 GCA_945888895.1 Dehalococcoides mccartyi
GGGGACGCCTCGGTCGCTCACGCTGTACGAACTGACCGACGCGGGCGTCGTGCACGGCGATGGCTACGCGAAGGCGTGGGAGCGCGAGAACCGCATCGCTGCGCAGCGCAAGGAGGCGGGCAACCCGATCCCGCAGCGCATGACCATGACCGTCCGCAACGAGTACGAGCGCATCGCCTCCGTCGGCAAGCACCCGCGGGACATCGGCGCGTTCATCTGGATGGTGCGCGAGGATATCCCCGAGGCGCAGGCGGCGGCGCTGACGCGCTGGTACGACGAGGAGCACCTGCCGCTGGTGACAGCGCTCCCGACCGTGCGCGGCGTGCGTCGCTACCGCGCGACGGTCGGGACGCCTGCCTACCTCACGGTCTACGACCTGGCCACCGCCGAGACGGTGACGACCGAGGCATGGAAGCGATCGTTCGAGACGCCCTCGGCAGGCGTGCTCGCACAGCGGACCGAAGTGACGACGAACCTCGCGCAGTTCTTCAAGTATGTTGATCACGAAGAAGCACTGCGCGAGATGGCGACCTGGCCGCAGTAGACATCGCTGCGCGCCGTCTCCGATCGCGAGCGAACGAATGAGGCACGATGGACGTCTACACCGCGATCGAGACGCGGCGCGATAGCGAGACCTGCGCGCCTGAGCCACGACCACCGCGCGAGGTCATCGAACGGCTGATCAGGGCTGCCACCTGGGCACCGAGCCACCGGCGCACGGAGCCGTGGCGATTCACCGTCCTCGCGGGTGACGCGCGCTCCGCGATGGGAAACGCTGTCGCGGATTGGATGGCCGCGACCGGCGCGGCGAACGAGGGTCAGCAGGCTGCGACGCGGGTGCGCCTGCTGCGCGCCCCGGTCGTCATCGTGGTCACGCAGGTTGGCACCCCCGAGGACGCGACGCGCGACCGCGAGGACTACGCGGCGTGCTGGTGCGCGATCGAGAACCTGCTGCTCGCCGCACAGGCCGAGGGCCTCGCCGCGCACACGAGCACGGGCGTCATGACGGAGTTCGCGGGCGCGAAGCAGTACCTCGGCCTCGAGGAGCAGGATCACATCGTGGCGTACATCTACCTCGGCTACCCGCCGGAGGGCGGCGTGACCAAGGAAGGCACGCGGCGCCCGGCCGTCGTGCGCTGGGAGTGGGAGTAGGGCGCGCCTACAACCACTCCTTGCGACGGAACAGCACGTAGAGTCCCAGCGACAGCCCCGCGGTCAACCCGATCGAGGCCCACGCACCCCACACCTCGGCGAAGCCCGGGTACGGCACGTTCATGCCGTAGAACCCGGTGATCAGCGTCGGCACGGCGATGATCGCGGCCCAGCTTGTGACCTGCTTCATGATCAGGTTCTGGCGGTAGTCGCGGAGCGACAGGTTCGTCTCCACGATGGTGCCGACGAGGTCGCGGAGTGCATCGGTGGACTCGGTGACGCGCAGGATGTGGTCGTACACGTCCTGGTAGTACGGGTAGAGCTCCTCGCTGACGGCGCCATGCTCGCGGCGCATCAGCGAGCTGACAGCCTCGCGCATCGGGACGACGAGGCGGTGGAAGCGTACGAGCGCCTGACGCATCAGGAACCATCGACGTTGCTCCACCGGCGTCAGCGGACGCTCCGCGAAAATGCCCTCGCTCACCTCGTCGTAATAGTCGTCGAACACGGCGACCGCGTCGAAGTAGTCGTCGACGATCACATCGAGCAGCCCGTAGAGCAGGAAACTGACGCCGAGCCGTCCGAGGTGAGGCGACTGATCCCAGCGCCGGGTCAAGACGTTCACGTCGAAGCCAGCGTCCTTGCGCACGGTGACGAGCCAGCGCGCGTGCACGAACGCGTCCACCTCGGTCTCGCGCACGTCGGCGGCTGCCGGATCGACGGCGAGCCAGTGGGACGCAAGGAAGAGGTGGGTGTCGTAGCGGTCGAGCTTCGGGCGCTGGTGCGGCCCGAGCGCGTCGTCCACGGCGAGCTCGTGGAGGTCGAGCTCCACTGCGAGCTGCTCGAGGTCGGCGCGGTCGGGGTTCAGGAAGTCGACCCAGACGAAGGTGTCGGGCCGGGCGAGGTGGTTCGAGACGTCCTCCAAGGGGAAGTCGGACACCTCGAGCGTGCCGTTGCAGTAGACGCGGGTGTGAGCAGCGGCCATACGGACTCCCTGGCGCACCCCGGGCGGGCTACGTCACAGTGTGCCGCGTTCCGGCGCTGCGCGCGCCTAGAAGAACACCGGCGTCCACGGCGCGCGATCCGTCGCGAAGATCGCGTCCGCGCGCGCAACGGCGCCCGGCGTGTGCTCCTCGCCGCCGCGGGCGTGGGCGATTGTGCTCGGGCGTGTGCCGCCGAGGTAGACGGATGCCAGCGCCCATGCCTCGACGGTGAGATCGGGCGCGTCGGTGGTGGGCGTGCAGCGCGCGCCCTCGGGCGACACGTCGAGGCGCACGCGCCCCGCGTTCCACTCGCAGAAGGCGTCTCGCACGTCGAGGACGATCGAGTCCGTGGCCGTGTAGGCGCGCCGTTCGAGGGCGGAGCGGACATCGACGAGCCGCAGCCACGAGCCGTCCTGCACGACGCGCCGGAGGCGTCGAGGGTCGCGGAGCATCCACGGGAGCGGGTCGTCGAGGGGGCGCAGGTCCGCGGAGATCTCGGCGCTGAGGTCGATGCTGAAGATGAACGACCACAGGGCGCGCGCTGCCTCGTCGGTCGTGGCCATCAGCTCCCGGACGCGGATCTCGTTCGCCATGATCCGCTCGGGCCAGTGGTTGGCGACGCGGTAGGTCGCCGTGCCCTCGATGCGCCCATCCACCCGGTAGACGATGTGGAAGAACGCGCTGGCGCCGTCGCGGGTGGCGGGGTCGTCCTCGTGGAACGTTTCCCATTGGGCGCGCGTGCGCGGGAAGAAACCGGGGCGTCCCGCCATCGCGCGGGCCATCACGTCTGGGCACTCGGCACGCGCGGTGTCCGCATCGACGTACTCGATCGTGCCGTTCGAGGGCGCCTCACCCTCCCTCGCCGGATGCATCGCCACGTACGGCTTCTCGATGCGCCAGCGCTCCACCCAGGTGCCGAGGCCGTAGCCGAAGCGGTTGTAGATGAGGCTCTCCGACGCCCAGAGGATGGCGAAGTCGATGCCGTCCTTGTGGAGGCGCGTCATGTGGTCACGCATCAGACCGGTCAGCACGCCTCGACGCCGGTGGGTCGGCTGGACGGCCACGTTGGTGATGCCGCCGAGGCGCTCCGTGGCGCCGCCGGGGAGGGTCAGGCGCAGGTCGTGGATGACGCTGCTCGCGATCAGGGTGTCGCCGTCGAACGCGCCGATGTCGCGCTGCTCGTCGAAGCGCTCGTTGGCCTGCCGGAAGTAGGTCTCCGAGGGGTGACGGCCGTAGACCATCGAGTGGATGCGGATGAAATCCGCGATCTCCTCGCGTGTGATCAGTCGCACCTCGAACATCACCGGCCTCCGAGTCCATTGACCCACCCACGCACCTCGCAGCCCGCAGGTCGGGATCGCGCGCGCCCGGCCGGGTATTCCCGGCCTATCTCGATACCGGCATTCCCGGCATGAGCGCGAAACGGAGCCGCAGTCTAACTTGCGCCGCGACTACACTGCGCGGGGCGCGGTCGCCGAGACACCTCGACGCCCGTGGCAGCACCGACCGGTCGAGGAGGCAGCCATGCGCGTCAACACCACGAAGGCCAAGCTCGCGAAGGGGAAGGTCGTCCTCGGCGGCATCGTCAGCGGCTTCTCGCCCGAGATCGTCGAACTGCTGGCGCTGCTCCAGTTCGACTTCGTCTTCCTCGACTGCGAGCACGGATCGATGAACGAGGATCAGGTCGAGCACATGGTGCGCGCCGCGGAGTCCTTCGGCATCACCCCGATCGCGCGCATCCCCAACCACGAGGACTCCACGATACTCCGCTACCTCGACCGGGGCGTGCAGGGCCTGATCATCCCGCACATCAACACCGCCGAGGCTGCCGTCGCGGTCGCCGCCGCCTCGCGCTACCACCCCCTGGGCCATCGAGGCTCCGCCAGCGGCCGCGCCCACGACTACGGGGTGACGATGGCGCGCCCGGACTCGATGGCGTTCATCAACGACAACGTCCTCGTCATCCCGATGTGCGAGGAGGTCGAGGCCGTTTCGAACCTCGACAGCATCCTCGCGGTGCCGGGGATCGACGTGGTGCACGTCGCGTCGGGTGACCTCGGTCAGAGCATGGGGCACCCGCCGATGGCGGAGGTGCGCAAGGTGATGTCCGACGTCGTGAAGAAGACAAAGGCCGCCGGCAAGTGGGCGGGCATCGGTGGGAACGGCGTGACGGACCACACCGGCATCGCGGACCTCGTGCGCGACGGTGCGCAGTTCGTCACCATCCCCGCGCTCGGGCTACTACGGATCGGTGCCGAGCAGTTCCGCGACGGGGTCGCCGCCGCGATCGCCGCGAAGTGAAGTAAGGACGAACATGGCACACGACGACTCGACCCCCATCGAGTGGCAGGCACCGCCTCTCGCCACCGACGCCCACTTCCACGTCTTCGGCTCGATCGATCAGTATCCGGCGGGCACGCCTGACCTGCGTTACCCGATGCCGCTCGCGCCGCTCGAGGACTACCTCGCGCTGGCGGAGAAGCTCGGCATCCAGCGGCACGTCTTCGTGCAGCCCAGCGGGTACGGGCGCGACAACTCGTGTCTCCTCGACGCCCTGCAGGCAGTAGGCCTGGGCGCGGCGCGGGGCATCGTCGACATCGACGAGACGATCCCGGACGCCGAGCTCGACCGGCTGAACGCACTGGGCGTGCGCGGGGTGCGCATCAACGTCTCGCCGATCCACCCGCCCGATCCGTGGCTCGCCGCTTCGATGCTGCCGAGGATCGAGCGAATGGCTGCGCGGTGCGCGGAGATCGGCTGGTCGCTGGACTTCCTTACGCCGGGCTGGCTCACGCGCGAGCTGTTCCAGACGACGCTCAAGACGTTGCCGGTGGACTTCTCGATCGCACACATGGGCATGTTCCTCGCGAAGGACGGCGTCGAGCAGCCGGGCTTCCAGGAGCTCCTCGGTTTCCTGCGGGACGGCCAGCATGAGAGTCAGGGCGAGGGCGGGGGGCGTTGCTGGGTGAAGCTGACGGGTGTCTACCGCATGTCCACCACCGAGGGCTTCGCGGACTCGGCCCCCTTCGCTCGCGCCCTCGCCGAGGTGGCCCCGGACCGGCTGATCTGGGGCAGCGACTACCCGCACCTGTCGTTCGAGCACGTCTCCTCGATCGGGCTGTTCAACCTTTTGGGGCAGTGGTTCCCGGATGAGGTGCTGCGGCGGCGTGTGATGGTCGACAACCCGGCGAAGCTCTACGGCTTCAAGTAGCTGACTGGCATCACAGGCGGAGTAGTCGCGTGGCGACTTGCCGCGAGCGAGTAGGATGCGTCCCGCGCCCCCGATTGGGAGGTCGCAGCACTTGAGAGGGATCCCATGATCGATTACGGCATCAGCGGCAAGACCGCCATCGTGACCGGCGGCAGCGTCGGGATCGGCAGGGCCTGCGCCACCGCCCTCGCCGGGCAGGGCGTCAACGTGGTGATCGTCGCGCGGCGCCTCGACCGCCTGGAGCAGGCGGCGAAGGAGATCGCCGAGGCGACCGGCGGCAAGGTTGTTGCCATCTCTGCGGACATGACCTCGACGGACGACGTGAAGCGGATGGTCGCCGAGACCGTGAAGCAGTTCGGCGGCGTCGACATTCTGGTAAATAACGCCGCCTCGTTCCCGTATGGCTCCTCGACGGAGTTGACGGTGGACGACTGGCTCGCCCACTTCAACGTGAAGGCGTTCGGCTACCTCCGCTGCATGTTCGAGGTGCTGCCGCACATGAAGCAGGCGGGCTGGGGCCGCATCATCAACATCGCCGGGCAGGCCGCCCGCGCGGGTGGTGGCAGCGCTGGCGCGAACAACGCGGCGATCATCAACATGACGAAG
>CAMDAY010000137.1 GCA_945888895.1 Dehalococcoides mccartyi
CTGCATGTCGCGGAAGTGGCGCTCCAACGTCTCGCACGCCTTCGCGAGGTCGGCGTAGGCGGCGGGCATCGCTTCCTCGAGGGATGGCGGGCCGTCGGCGCGGCGCGCGGCCTTCGTGATCGGCTGCGGCGTGCGCGTACCGGCGACGACGTCCTCGCCCTGCGCGTTTACCAGGAACTCGCCGAAGATGTAGCGGTCGCCGGTCGAGGGGTCGCGCGTGAACAGCACGCCGGTCGCGCAGTCGTCGCCCAGGTTGCCGAAGACCATCGCCTGCACGTTGACGGCCGTGCCCCATGTGTCGGGGTAGTTGTGCATTGCGCGATAGATAGCGGCGCGCGGGGTTTCCCACGAGTTGAACACCGCGCCGATGGCGCCCCACAGCTGCTCGGTCGGGTCTTCCGGGAACGGCTTACCGGTGCGTGCCACCACGAGCGTCTTGAACTCCGCGACGAGTTCCTTGAGCGCGGCCGCATCGAGGTCGGTGTCGACCTCGACACCGCGGTCGCGCTTCTTTGCGGTCAGCAGCACCTCGAACGGGTCGTGGTCGGTCTCGGATTCCTTGCTCACGCCGAGGACGACGTCGCCATACATCTGCACGAAGCGGCGGTACGAGTCGTAGGCGAAGCGCGCGTTGCCGGAACGGGCCGCGAGGCCCTCCGCCGTCGCGTCGTTCAGACCGAGGTTGAGGATCGTGTCCATCATGCCGGGCATCGAGACGCGCGCGCCGGAGCGCACGGAGACGAGCAGCGGGTTCGAGGGGTCGCCGAACTTCGTGCCGACGCGCTCCTCGACGAGCGTGAGGTTCGCCTCGACCTCCGCGCGGAGGCCGTCCGGGAACTGCTGCCCGAAGGCGTAGAACGCGTTGCACACCTCGGTGGTGATCGTGAAGCCGGGGGGAACCGGGATGCCGAGGCTGCTCATCTCGGCAAGGCCCGCGCCCTTGCCGCCGAGGAGGTCGCGCAGCGCTCGCGAGTCATGACCGCCGCCGTCACCGAAGAAGTGCACCATGCCGTCGGTGAACTGCTGCTCGGCGGGCATCTTGGAGGCAGTGGTCATCGCGAACCTTCCGTTCCGGAACCAAAGCGGCAGCCTCGGCGTCCTGCGACGCCGATCAAGTATCGGCCAGGCCTTGGGGAGCCGCGCGCGCTCCTAGCAGGGGACCCCCACCCGCGAGTGCGCCAACCGCGCAAGTATACGAGCGAATCCGCTTCCGCCCCAGCGCCCCGAGCTGCCTGATCTCTGGACTCCATCGAAGTGGGTAACGAAACACGACGGGAGCAATGCCAGATTCGCAATGCCGACCATAACGGTAGCGGAGCATCGGGCGATCGCGCACACTGGGACCATGATCGCCCGCGATGCCCTCCTCCGCTTCCGAGCCCCCCTCGAGGCGCACGAGGCCGCGCTGTCGCCCCTGGCGGCACGCGAGGCTACCTCGGAGGGCCGCCGCCGCCCGGAGGATGCCGACCCGCTGCGGCTGGCGTTCCAGGTGGATCGCGACCGTTTGATCCACACCCGCGCGTTCCGCCGCCTGAAGCACAAGACACAGGTATTCGTACACCCGGACTCCGACCACGTAGTGACGCGGATGACTCACACCATCGAGGTGCAGCAGGTCGCCCGCACGATCGCGCGGGCGCTGAACCTGAACGAAGACCTCACCGAGGCGGTCGCGTGGGGGCACGACCTCGGCCACACCCCCTTCGGGCACGCCGGCGAGGAGACCCTCGCCAGCCTGCTGCCGGAGGGCTTCCGCCACAACGAGCAGTCCCTGCGCATCGTCGAGTTCTTGGAGAACGGCGGGCGCGGCCTGAACCTGACCGCCGAGACGCGCGAAGGCATCCTGAAGCACTCGAAGACGCGGGAGTCCGTGGCGGCGGAGGCGTGGGGCTTCTCCAGCACACTGGAGGGCCAGATCGTGAAGCTGGCGGACTCGATCGCCTACCTGAACCACGACATCCAGGACGCGATCCGGGCCGGGCTGGTCTCGGAGGCGGTGCTGCCTCGACAGGTGCACCAGGCGCTCGGGACGACGCATTCTCAGCGCATCGAGACGCTCGTGACGGACTGCGTGCTCGCTTCAGCCGAGACGTTCGAGACCGACCACCCGACGATCCAGCTCGGCGAGCGGGTGCTCGAGGCGACTGACACGCTGCGCGAGTTCATGTTCCAGCGCGTCTACCTCGACGAGTCCACCCTGCGCGAGGCGCGTCGAGGTCAGGAAGTGGTAGAGGCGCTGTTTCACTACTACGTCCAGCACCCGAACCGCATTGCCGGCTGGTCGCTCACGGACGACCCGCCGTGGCGGCGCGCCGCGGACTACGTCTCCGGCATGACGGACGGGTACGCCCTGAAGCGCGCGCGCGCCCTCGGCCTCGTCGCGCGGGAAGCGGTCCGGTAGCCGCGAGGACGGTCGAGGGAGACGAGAGCGCCGCCGTCGCGGAGAATGCGGACATGGACAGGCTCGACGACACGCTCGCTGACCGCGGTCCGGCCCGCGCCCCGCTCGGGGGCACGGTGTGAACGATCCATTCCCGATCACCGATCGACGCTCCTTCCGGATCATCGGGATCGGGATCGCCGCGGTCGTCGTCGCGGTCGGTGCTGCCGGCGGCGCGGTGGTCCTGGCGCGCGGTGGCGGGATCAGCATCACCGGCACTACGGTCGTTTCCAGCGCCTCGCCTGTCCCGCTCACGCTCCGCCGCGCGATTGAACTGCGCGTCGGCCCGGCTCCCGACACCGAGATCGTGACCCGACTCGCGGGCGGCGCCGCAGTTCACGTCCTCGGACGCTCCATCGACAGCACGTGGCTCGTCGTCGGGCTCAACGGCGCGCCGGACGTGGTGGGCTGGGTACCTGCGGACGCCGTCGAGGGTGTGCGGGATCCGAGCCGCCTCGCGGTCATCGAGGACGCGCGCACCGTCGCGAAGCCACCGGTCGCCGATGGCCGGCCCCTCGACCTCCCGGACCTCCGGATCGAGGGCGCGGCGAGCCGCAGCAATCGCCTCGTCGTCGCGATCGTGAACGACGGGCCGAGCGACCTGCCGACGCCGATCCTCGTGTCGGTGAACGAAGGCGCACCGATCCGCGTCGACACGAAGGCAGGCGAGCCGCTCCGCGCGAAGGACCGCATCGAGGCGGTCGTGCCTGGCGAGTACGTGCAGCTCCGCGCGCCGGTCACGCTTCGCGTGTTGACCGAGCCGAAGGATCGCGAAGCGAAGACCGACAACAATTCGTGGAACGGCATCATCGAGCCTGACCGCCCGAACAACCTCGGCATTTCAAAGGCGGTAGCGGCTGGCGCCGACGGGCACCTCGTCGTCACGGTGCAGAACGACAGCCCGATCCCCGTGCGTGGGCTGATCACGCTGACCGTGCGCGAACCGCTGCCCGGCACGACGCTGCTGGGGCGAGACTCCCGCGAGGTGAGCATTGAGACCGGGAAGTCGCTGGACGTCGCGTTCCCCGACCTCAAGCGCGTCGACCTGACCCGCATCGCGGTGCGTCTCGGCACCGACGCCATCCACGATGACGTCCCCGCGGACGACGCCTACCCCCGCTAGGCCGAGGACGACCGATGCTCGATGCCCCGCTCCGTGACGCCCTGTTTGCCCGCCTCGACGCGTCCCGCACGGTGCTGCTCGGCGCGATCCAGGGCCTGACGGAGCACGACTTCGCTGCGGTGCTCGATGGCGAGGTTGGCGGTGGGCAGACGGTGGCACAGGCTCTCGCCGCCCTCGCCGAGGCGGAGCGACGGGAGAACGCCGAGGTGCGTGGCGAGCCCGTCACCGCGCCGGGCACCGGCCGCCCCCTTGCCCCGCAGGTCGTCCACGCCCTCGCCGGCGCCAGCTACCGCAGCCGTCGCTACCTCGAGGATCCGGCGGCCGACGCCTCCTCGGCGAGGGCGCTCGTCGACGGCGTCGTGGAGCGCGAGGCGAGCCTCGCGGAGCGCATCCGCAACCGCCCCCCGACCCAGCCACCGCCCGTGTTCCCGATGGCCGGACGGTAGGCGTCGAGGCGCCGGGCGAATCAGGCGAAGCCTCGACGCTGCTCGCGAAAGCGACAAACCCTCGAAACTTCCTCGCGCGCCCGTAACCACCGACGGGTTTCGGTGTCTAACTCAGTAGATGAGCACGATTGATGACGTGAAGGCCCGTCTCGACATCGTCGAGACCGTACGCGCGTACGCCCCCGATCTGAAGAAGACGGGGCGGACGTGGAAGGCGCGCTGCCCGTTCCACTCGGAGAAGACCCCTTCCTTCAACGTCGATCCGGAGCGCGGGACCTGGCACTGCTTCGGGGCCTGCTCCACGGGCGGCGACGTGATCACCTTCATCCAGAAGAAAGAGAACCTCGACTTCAAGGAGGCGCTGCGGCTCTGCGCGGAGCGCGCCGGGGTCGAGCTGCGCCCCCCCAGCCCTCGAGAGGCCGAGGAGCGCGAGCAGCACGCTCGCCTGCTCGCGGCGAACGAGGCGGCGGCGGTGTTCTTCCAGGCGGCGCTCGCCGGCCCCGACGGAGCAGACGCCCGTGCCTACGCCACCGGCCGAGGCCTCGACGACGCGACGATCTCGACGTGGCAGCTTGGCTACGCCCCCGCGGGGTGGAACGGCCTCGTCGATCACCTGACCGCGCGCGGGTTCACACCGGCGGACATCGTCGACGCCGGGCTGGCACTCGAGGGCGATCGGGGCCTGTACGACCGCTTCCGTGATCGGCTGATCTTCCCGACGCGGGACGCTCGACGACGCTTGATCGGCTTCGGCGCGCGCGCGATGCGGCCGGACGACGAGCCGAAGTACCTGAACACGCCGCAGACGCCGCTGTTCGACAAGAGCGGCAACCTCTACGGCCTCGACCGCGCCGCGGACTCGATCCGGCGCGAGGATCAGGCCGTGGTGGTCGAGGGCTACATGGACGTGATCGCGGCGCACCAGTTCGGCATCGACAACGTCGTTGCCTCGAACGGTACGTCGATCACGGACAAGCAGATGATGCTGCTCAAACGCTACACGGAGCGCGTCGTGCTCGCCCTCGATGCGGACGACGCCGGCTCCGAGGCTGCACTGCGCGGCGTTGAGGTGGCGGCGGGCGTGGCTGACCACGAACTCGTGGCGACGATCGACTGGCGGGGGCTGGTCTCGTACCAGGACGTGCTCAAGGCCGACATCCGCGTGACCACCCTGCCGAAGGGCGACGACCCGGACAGCCTCGTACGGCGCGACCCCGAGGCGTTGCGGGCGCTGATCCGCGAGGCGTTGCCGGTTTCGGACCACCTGTTCGCCGCCGTCACGAAAGCCACGGAGGCGGCCGACCCGCGGTCACGCTCGCGTGCCGTCGAGGCACTGCTGCCGACGGTCGCGGCGATGGCCGATCCGGTTGTACGATCACATTATGTCCAGCGCCTCGCGCGCATCGGGCAGGTCGATGAGCGCACGGTGACGATGCTGCTCGCGCAGCACGCCAGCGGGCGACCTCGAGCGGTGGCGACCCCGCGGGAGGTCGCGCAGGCGAAGAAGCAGCCCGCTGCGCCGCCCGATGGTGAGACGCAGCTGCTCCGTCTCCTCGTGCAGCGTCGCGAGGGCCGCGGCGCGGGCATCGCCCTCGCCCACGACACGTTCGAGGACGCCGTGAACCGCGCACTCTTCGCCGCGTGGGCCGAGAGCGTGGATTTCGAGGAGCGCCTCGATGAGTTCGACGAGTCGATCCGGGAGCGGTACGCCCTGCTGATGGCGAGTGCCCTCCCCGACTACGAGGCGAAGACCATCGGGCCGATGGTGGAGGACATGGCGCAGCGCCTGCGGCTGGGCCGGGCGGCGCAGCGGCTGCGCTCGACGGTAGTCGAGCAGGCGCAGACCATCCGCGCCGCCCGCCTCGGCGTACCAGTAGGTGTGGGTGGCACGTCGGAGGACGAGGCGACGGACGCCGTCGAGGACCTCGGCAGCGCGACCGAGG
>CAMDAY010000138.1 GCA_945888895.1 Dehalococcoides mccartyi
CGTGAGTTGCGCCAGCTCGGTGAGGATCCCGCGATCGCGGGCGGCAACGTCGTACTGTCGATCGACCTGCAGTTGCAGCGCGCTGCCGAGGCGGCCGTCGCGCGCGGGATCAAGAACGGCCTCTCGATCCTGCGGCCCTCCAGCCAGCCACGCGCGAGGCCGCTGCCCGCCGGCGCCGCCGTCGTGCTCGACGTACGGACGGGCGAGGTGCTCGCGATGGTGTCGAGCCCCTCGTACGACGCGAACGTATTCGAGCGCGGCACGAACGAGGCAGTGAGCGCGCTGTTCACCGATCCCGCTCGCCCGATGATCGACCGCACCTACATGGAGGTGCGGTCGCCCGGCTCAGTGTTCAAGCCGCTCGTCGCCCTCGCGGGCCTCGAAGAAGGCGTCATCACGCCGCAGACACGCATCTTCAGCGGCGGCTCGCTCACCGTGCGCAACCAGTACGATCCGAACATCGTGTACGTCTTCGGCGACTGGGCGTTCCACGGCAACGTCGACCTGAACCGCGCGCTCTCGCGCTCCGCGGACGTCTACTTCTACGAGGTCGCGGGCGGCTACTGGGAGGGCGGCAAGGAGACCTTCAAGGGCCTCGGCGCCGACCGGCTCGCCGCGTGGGCGCGGCTTGCGGGCTTCGGACGGCCCACGGGCCTCGACCTCCCCGGCGAGGCGTCCGGCACTGTCCCCGACAGCGAGTGGAAGAAGACGGTGATCGGCGACGAGTGGCTGCTGGGCGACACGTACACCTTCGGCATCGGGCAGGGCTACCTCACGACGTCGCTGATGCAGATGGCCGCGCTGACCGCCGGCATCGCCAATCGTGGCGAGGTCCCCGTTCCGCACGTCGTGCGCGGCATCGAGCGTGGCGGCATCTTCACCCCCGTGCCGACGAAGATCGGCGCGAGGCTCCCGGTCAGCGCGGCGCACCTTGCCGCGGTGCGTGGCGGGATGGCCTCCGCCGCCGGCGACAGCGATGGCACGGCCGCCACCGGGGTGCCTGCGGGCGTGAAGATCGGCGGCAAGACCGGGACTGCGGAGTTCGGGTTGCCCTACCCGGACGGCGTCTTCGACACCCACGGCTGGTACATCGGCTACGCGCCCGTCGAGAACCCACAGATCGCCGTCGCCGTGTACCTGGAGTACGGCGTCGGGCAGACGCACGCAGGCCCCGTCGCGAAGGAGATCCTCGACGCGTACTACAACGCGCCGGGCGCATTGAGGGCGGCGCGATGACGACGATGCGCGCGCGCGCGTCGATCGTGCCCGACACGGTGCTGCTGCTCGCCGCGTGCGCGCTCGCCTGCGGCGGCCTGCTGATTGCGCGCGCGCTCGCGATGGAAGATGCACGCCGCGCGTTCAGCGGCGAGATGATCCGCCAGTCGATCTACATCGGCATCGGTCTGATCGCGATGGCCGTCGCGTCGAGGACGGACTACCGGCTGCTGCGCACGCTCGCACCCCAGCTCTATGTCGTGGCCGCGCTCGGGCTCGTGCTCGTACTGGTGCTCGGATCGAACGAGTACGGCGCTCGGCGCTGGATCAGCATTGGCGGTGGCATCACCGTGCAGCCCTCGGAGTTCGCGAAGGTCGCGACGGCAATCGCGGCCGCTGCGTTCGCCGCCGATCGAGGTGCGACGGGCCGCACGACGACCGTGCTGCTCGGACTCGTCGGCTTCATGGCCGCATTGATCGTCGTCGAGCCTGACCTCGGCACCGCCATCGTGCTCGGCCTCGCGTGGTTCGCGATCGCGATGGCGTGGGGCGTGGCGTGGCGCTACCTCGGCGGCCTCGCGCTCCTCGGTCTGTCGATGTTCCCGCTCGCCCTTGCGGTCGCGATCCCCGACTACCAGCGCGAGCGCCTCGCCGTGTTCCTCGACCCCGGCCGCGACCCCCTCGGCAGCGGCTTCACACTGCGCCAGGTCGAGGTCGCGTTCAGCGCCGGCGGCCTGACCGGCCGCGGCTTCAACGGCGCACCCTCAGCCCTCTCCGGCGTCGCACCGAGGTCCTCGGACTTCGCGTTTGCACAGCTCGGGGAATTCGGCGGCGCGCTGGTCACCGTCGCGGTGATCGCGCTGTTCGCGGTCGTCGCGTGGCGCGGCTACCGCGCGGCTGCGGGCGCACCAGACGAGTTCGGCCGGCTACTCGCCGTGGGCCTGACGACGGTGATCGTGCTGCAGGCGGCGATGCACATGGCCGTGAACATGCGCCTCTTCCCCGCGACCGGCATCCCGCTGCCCTTCGTCTCCACGGGCGGCTCCGCACTCCTCGCCGTCTTCACCGCGATCGGCATCCTCGAGTCAATCGCCGCACACCGCACCGTCCACGCACGCAGGCACGCGACTGGGCCGCGTAGCGCCCGTCCAGCGCGTCGACGAGCGTAGTTCGTCCCGATGCGGTCCGCTCAGGCGGCTCACCCGCAAACCGAAACGCATTGGTACACGCGGACAACGAGGATCAGCGGTGTGAATCACTCGCACAAACCTGGCGAGGCCACGTCGAGTTCCGCCGGGAGTGTGAGGAGCTGCGCCCCTCACACTTGGTTCCTCTTCTTCCTACACCCCTCCCGCGCCGGGAGGGGACGGGGGTGAGCCGCGCTGCGCTGCCGCGTCGACGCCCCGAGTGCCGAGGGCACCGCTCCGCGGTCCCTGCCCGCGGGCGCTAGATCTCCCCGTTGATCCAACCGTCGAGCATGCGACGCGCGACCGAGTCGACGCGCGGCAGCTGCACGGGCCCGCCGGGAACGATCGCGCGCAGCTCCTCACGCGTGAACCAGCGCGCCTCCGCGATCTCATCCTCGTCGAGACGGATGTCGAACGTCTCCGCGACCCCGATGAACCCAACCATCATTTGTCCGGGGAACGGCCACGGCTGCGAGGAGTGGTAGCGCACCTCCGACAGCCGCACCCCGACCTCCTCGAACACTTCGCGCTCGGCCGCGCCTTCGAGGGACTCGCCCGCCTCCACGAACCCCGCGAAACAGGTGAAGATCGATCCGGGACGTCGCTTGTTCCGTCCTAGGAGCGTGCGGTCCCCATCGGTCACCAGCGTGATCGCGCAGGGGTCGATGCGCGGGTGGTGCGTCGCGCCGCATTCCTTGTTCGTGCAGGCCAGCGTGTGTCCCGCTTCCGCGAGGAGCGTCGGCGCGCCGCAGCGGCCGCAGTGGCGCTGCGCGCTGTGCCAGAGCAGCACGCCGCGATGCGCCGCCGTCAGCGCTGCTTCCGCGCCCGGGAGCAGCGACCCGATCTCGCGCAGCTCCGACAGCCGCGCGCCATCCGGCAGCGCCGCAAGCACGGCGGCCTCGTCGCTGTCCGTCGCGTCGATCGCGACGTGGATCGCCTCGTTCAGCGTGCCGAGCAGCACCGGCTCGCCCGTCACCAGTCCCGCGACCTCGCGATGCGTGACCCCGGCCAATCGAGGCCCCTCGGGCGTGTAGATCACGGGCAGGCGCTCGTTCCAGCCGACGATGTAGCGCGTCGCGTCATGCACCAGCACGCGCGCGAACCACTCCGCGTCACGCCGTCGCTCCACGAGTCGATCGATGTCCCGGCCTTCGCCGTACACATTCACTGGTGGCACTGCTGGCATGGGGGCACCTCGTCCTATTCGTGGGCCAGAGCACGATACCGCGTCCTCCGACGACGAGCGCGGGCAACACTGGCGTCCGGCAACGAAACGGCCGCCCGTTGCCGGGCGGCCGTTCGATGGTTGCAAGGCCGCCGATGATTCCGGCGCCGAGAACTACGGCGCGAGCGCCGGCTCCACGGTCTCGTTGGGCACCGCGCTCACGACCCGATCGAACTTCACCTCGTTGTCGACGTAGTCGACGCGGATGGTGTCGCCCTCCTCGTACGAGCCCTCGAGCAGCGCGTCCGAGAGACGATCCTCGACCTGGTTCTGGATCACGCGGCGCAGCGGGCGAGCCCCGAAGACGGCATCGAACCCCTCGTTGCCGAGGTAGTCGAGCAGCGCTTCGGTGACCTCCACCTGCATCCCCTTCTCCCTCAGGTTGTTCCGCAGGTCGTCCAACTCGAGGTTGACGATCTTGCGGATGTCCGCCTGCTGGAGCGCGCGGAACACCACCGGCGTATCGATGCGGTTGAGGAACTCGGGCCGGAAGACCCGCTTCATCTCTTCCTCGACGCGCGACTTCATGCGCTTGTACTGATCCTCGGCCGTCTTGTCCTCGTCCACGGCCGTGTTGAAGCCGACGCGCGAGTCCTTGCGGATGAGGTCCGACCCCACGTTGGAGGTCATGATAATGATCGTGTTCCGGAAGTCGACCTTGCGGCCCTTCGCGTCGGACAGGTGCCCGTCATCGAAGATCTGGAGCAGCATGTTAAACACGTCCGGGTGAGCCTTCTCGATCTCGTCGAGGAGGATCAGGCAGTACGACTTACGCCGCACCAGGTCGGTCAACTGCCCGCCGTCGTCGTAGCCCACGTAGCCCGGAGGCGAGCCGACGAGGCGCGACACCGTGTGCTTCTCCATGAACTCCGACATGTCGATGCGGACGATGTTGTCCTTCGACCCGAACATGAACTCGCCGAGCATCTCCGCGAGGTACGTCTTACCGACACCCGTGGGGCCGAGGAACATGAAGACGCCGATCGGGCGCTTCGGATCCTTCAGGCCGGCACTCGCGCGGCGCACGGCGCGCGAGACGGCCGTGACCGCCTCGTCCTGCCCGATGACGTGGCCCTTGATGAAGGCCTCCATCTCGAGTAGACGCTGGGACTCCTCCGCCGCGATGCGCGACAGCGGGACACCCGTCCACTGCGAGATCACGTCGCGGATGTCGTCTTCACCGACGACCGGCTGCTGCGACTCGCGCGTCTGCTCCACCTCGGCTTCGAGTTCCTCGAGCTTCGTCTGTAGCCGCACCTCGCGCTCGCGGAGTTCCGCGGCGTACTCATACTGCTGGTTCGCGATCGCCTGATCCTTCTCGCGGCGCAGCGCCTCGAGGCCACTCGTGGCCTCGCGCACGCTGGGCGGCGTCGAGTGACGGCGGATGCGCACGCGCGCCGCCGCCTCATCGACGAGGTCGATCGCCTTATCCGGCAGGAACCGGTCGGAGACGTAGCGCGACGACAGCTCGGCTGCCGCAGTCAACGCCTCGTCCGAGATCTTCAGCTTGTGGTGCTCCTCGTACGCCGGGCGGATGCCCTTGAGGATCGACACCGTGTCCTCGACCGTCGGCTCGTCCACGCGCACCGGCTGGAACCGGCGCTCGAGCGCCGCGTCCCGCTCGATGTGCTTGCGGTACTCATCGAGGGTGGTCGCGCCGATCGCCTGAATCTCGCCACGCGCCAGTGCGGGCTTGAGGATGTTCGCCGCGTCGACCGCGCCTTCGGCCGCGCCGGCACCGACGAGCATGTGCAGCTCATCGATGAATATCACGCAGTTGCCGGAGGACTTGATCTCCTCGATGACCTTCTTCAGGCGCTCCTCAAACTCACCGCGGTACTTCGTACCGGCGACGAGGAGGCCGATGTCGAGCGTCAGCATGCGCTTGCCGATGAGCGTGTCCGGGACGTCGCCCTCGACGATGCGGTGGGCGAGGCCCTCCGCGACGGCGGTCTTGCCGACGCCCGGCTCACCGATGAGCACAGGGTTGTTCTTCGTGCGGCGCGAGAGGATCTGGATGACGCGCTCGATCTCGTGGTCCCGTCCCACGATCGGGTCGAGCTGGCCGCCACGCGCCATCGCGGTGAGGTCCACGCCGAGCTGGTCCAGGGTGGGCGTGCGCACCGAGCGCTGCCCCGCCGCGCTGGCCGTGCCACCGCTGCCGGTGGCGGCGGCGCCGCCCTGGGGCTGCGACTGGGCGAGGATGCGGGTCGTCTCACCCCGCACGCGCTCAAGGTTCACGCCGAGGCTTTCGAGCACGCCGGCGGCGATGCCCTCGCCCTCACGCACGAGCCCGAGGAGCAGGTGCTC
>CAMDAY010000139.1 GCA_945888895.1 Dehalococcoides mccartyi
TATGAGCGCGATGCTTCATCTACTAGGACAGTGCGATGCGATGCGACGCGCCGGGAGCAGAAGGGCGCCCCCGCGGGCGCCCTTCCGTTCGTTGCGATTGGCAAGCCGACTAGCTCGGCGCGCCCTTCTCCATCCAGTATTCGTGGAACTCGGTCTGCACCGGGAAGCCCCCCGGCCAGCCCTGGATCTCGCCCGGGCCGTGCAGGAAGTCCCAGGTCAGGTCGACGGCCTGCGTCCCGGGACCGACCGGCATGACGATCATGTTGTCCATCACGTAGCGCTGGATCTCGTACAGACCCTGCTTCTGCGTCTCGAAGTCGGCGACGTTGCGCTGCTTCTTCACCAGCGCCTCCAGGTCGGGGAACTTGTCCGCGACCGCGGTGCTCACGCCCTTCGCGGTGAAGTACGAGATGCACCACTCCAGCGCGGTGCTGGCCGCGGCACCGCCCGGCGGGAACTGCATCGCCGTCTTCTGGTTCTTGCCCTCGAACTTCGCGCCACCGCGCCAGTAGCCGGAGATGAACTGCGTGTAGTCGATCGAGGTCTGGCGCACCTTGAAGCCCGCCTCCTGCACCATCGACGCGATGGTCTCCGCGCGGGTCGGCCAGTCGAGGCCGTAGTAGACACCGGGGTAGACGATGTCGAAGTCCAGCGTCTTCGCGCCGCTGTATCCAGCGGCGGCCATCAGCTTCTTCGACTCGGCCACGTTGTGCTGCAGCCACGCGGCGCTGGGGCCGGCGTCCTTGCTTTTCGGGTTGAGCCAGTAGTCGCCCCAGCCCGCGCCCAGCGGAGAGTTCCAGAAGACGTCCAACTTCAGCCCGATGGGCTCGAACCGCTTCGGGTCGAAGATGACATTGGCGAGCGTGTCGCGGTCAACCGACATCGCGAGCGCGCGACGGATCCGGACATCCCCCCACGGCTGGCTGTCCGCCCAGGAGAAGCCCCAGAGCGGACCGTTCTGGACGGGGGTCGCGGTGACGACGCGCGTCCCTTTCAACTCCTGCGCGAACTGCGGGATGTTCTGCTGCGACACGGCGTTCGCGTAGACGTTCTTGGCGCGGAACTGCGCCTCCGTCTGTGCGCGCTCCGGGATGATCGCCACGTTCACGGCGTCGAGGTACGGCTGCTTTGCCGCGCCGCCGTGATGCCACGCCGGATTGCGCTTGAACGTGTAGCCCACAGAGCGCCGGTAATCCTCCAGCATCCACGGGCCGCTCCCGCGCATCTCGCGCGTCTGGTCGAACTTCCCGGCGATGCCTTCCGCTGACTGGATCCACAGACCGCCCACGCCCGCGAGCTGCGAGATGACGAGAGCGTCCGCGAACGCGAGTTTCACCCGTACCGTCTTGTCATCGACCGCGACGACCTCGGTGATCGAGGCGTCCTTGTTAGCGCTGTTCGCCATCGTGGTGCGCTCTGCGGCCTCGGAGGCGTAGCGCTTCCATGACTGGACGACGTCCTCGGCATTGACCACGCGGCCATTGGTCGGCGCGCGCCCGTCGAACTTAGCTGCAGGGTCGAGGTGGAAGAGGATCGTCGTGGGGTCGACCTGCTCGAAGGATTTCGCCAGGTCGGGGATGATCTTGCCCGTGGCGGGCTTGCCCTTGCCGTTGTCGAACCGCAGCAGGCGACTGCCGACGAAGTACGTCGGTAGGCTCCAACCGGTCGGTGCGGATCCCTTGTAGCGGTCGAGGGTCTCGACGTCCGCCGGGACGGTGTACTTGAGCGTGCCGCCAGAGACAGCCTGTGCGCCGGTTGCGTTCCCAACGACCGCCGTCGCGCCGCCCTTGCTGGCGCCGCCGCCGGGAGCCGGGCTGCTGTTTGACGTGCAGCTGATGAGCGCGGCGGCCGTCAGTCCGAGGCTGCTTGCCCCGGCCCATTTGATGGCCCGTCGCCGAGAGATGCGGGGTTGAACTTGGCTGGTCATTTCCTCTGCCCTCCTAGGGGCCACCAGTACGGGGCCCGTAGCGCGCACCCTACGGCCACGGAGGGCGCGTGTCTATGACATATGAAATGGCATCTGGGGCAGGGATCGTGCGCAACAGGGGCGCCCTCGTGGGCGCGCGTTCTTCGAGCATCTGCGTCTCGCTCGGCCGGCCGGTTGAGGGGACTATCGTCCGCAATAGCTCGGGATGTTCGTTGTGGCCCCGCTCGTTAAGGATCCGTGATGTTGGACCTCGTAAGCAGCGCCGTGCACTTGAGCGACAGTAGTGATGATGCGACGCCTCCCTCGCCGATGCGGCGGAGGCCCCGCAGACACGCCGCTACGGCGCACACCGTCCGTAACACTAGGAGGCCCAATTGAGTCGCAGAAATCTCGACTTCGTGTTCGCTGGAGGCGGCGCCGTACTCGCAGTGATGCTCCTCGTCTTTGGCATTCTGTTGGCCGGTCAGGCCAGCTTCGCCAAGACATACCTTGCTGATCAGCTCGGCGAGCAGAAGATCGTCTTCACTCAGGCCGATAAGCTCACAGACGCGGAGAAGAACTGGAAGCCCGGTTCCGCCTGCCTGACCGAGTACGCTGGCCAGACGTTGGCGACCGGCAAGCAGGCAGAGTGCTACGCGAACTTCTACATCGCGGTGCACATGGATACCTCCAGGAACACCGCGGGCTTCCCCGGCGCGACCTACGCCACCTTGGGCGGCATCCGGACGCAACTACATCGCCGCCGCCAAGACGAAGAACGACACGCAGACGGCCGCCGATCTCCAGAAGAAGCTCGACTCCGCCACTGCGCTCCGGGGCTCGTTGCAGACCGACGAGACCCTCCGTGGTCTGCTGCTCACGTCCTACGGGTTCAGCGTCTTTCGGCGAGAAGGCTGGTGAGGCGTCGATAGTCGCCTACGTGGCAGCGGCGCTGCTTGCACTGCTCTCGGTCGCGGGTTTCAGCCATGCAATCATGACTCCCCGCGAACAGGCCCTCTGGGCCCAGGTCGCTCCCTCGACCGGCGCACGAGGGATGGGGACGTAACGGGAACCGACAACGAAGGGGATCCGCAGTGAACTAGGCTGCGGATCACCTGGCGAGGAACTGTCGGCTCTCCACTTACGTGGTGAAGTGACGGCCGCGGTTGCGCTTCCCTGCACGAGACATACGGGCCGGTGGTGAACGCCTACCACCGGCCCGCGCATTTCCAGGCTCGATGCCTACGACTTGCCCGTCTCGTCCCTCGTGCTGGTCGCCCCGGAGTCGCCGGCCGCCAGAAGTTGAACAGCCGCTCGTGCGGCGAGTTCGGGTCTGATCGGTGTCGCCGCCCCTCGGGTTCCCGTTGCGGATCTCATCGCGTCAGCGTCACTCCGGTCGCGGTGGTGAAGCCCCGCGGGAACGCCGAACGGAATGCTGCGTTGGCGAAAGCAGGACCGCCCACGATGAGCAGCTGGTATTGGCCCACGGCGTCCTGTGCCCATACGCCCGACGCACCTGCCGCAACCGCCGCCGCCTCCAGCTCCCCCGTGGTGCCGCCCATGAACACGGCGAGTGATTGGCCACCCGGTCCGAAGGCTGGCGGCTCCACGAACGCTCCGCTCGGAGCAGGCATCGGAGCACGTCTCGCGAGCATCACCGCTGCGATCGGTCCGCTCATCGCCGTTGTTCCCATCCCACCCAGCAGGCTGGTCGGCAACGCGATCTGTGCATTGATCGCCTGTGGTTTGAGGATGACGACGGCGCTCCCGTCATAGTTTCCATTCACGCGAGCGGCCCCAAACTCCGCTGTCTGCAAGTCTCCTGCGTACACGCCGCTAGCCGTGACCGCGAAGGTACCCAGGTTGTACGTGCCTGTCCCGTTGAACGTGACCGATCCGGCATCGGGAGCCGCGATCTTCGCGGATCCGTTCACGGTGTAGCGGCCCGCTGCGAAGGAGCCGGTGGCGACATATGTGCCGGTTGCATCGAAGTTCGGGACGCCAGACGCACTGATCTGCGCGGCGTATGAGCCCGAGCTGGTGAAGGTGCCGGATTGCGTGGAGGGGTCCAGCGACGTGATGGTCGATGTCGATACGAAGGCAACATCGGCCTGGTAATTTTCGTTCGGAGGCAGTGTGTTCCCTGCCGCCGCGGTGACCGACGCGGTGTAGCTTCCTCGAACGGAAACGTTGCCGGAGACATCGGTTGCGCCGCCGGGCACCTGCGCTCTCGCGCTGCCGCTGGCCGCCAGCATGGCGATTGCCAGTAGAACGCCAGCCATTCCTCGAATTGGTCGCATTCCGCACCTCTGATCTGATCGCCCAACTGACGGCAGCATCTGTGGCTGCCGCGGATGCCCGGTCAGCCCTCGCTTCGGGTTGAACCTGCAATGCGCCATGCAACTGTCGACCGTCAGCGCCAATCGGGCTCCCTCCGAACGTCCCCGTTCCACTGTGACGAAGGCAGTGTGGTGCGGGCCAGGGCGGGCGTCGCAAAGGCGCAAGCTTCGCGTCCGTCGGCGGATCGTCAGTCCCTCGGTCACAACGAACGGAGGAGAGGGTGATTGGTAGGCCCGAGGAGGTTTCAGCTGGTACCGCCGGCTCCGAAGTAGGACGGCGGCAGCCCCGGCTCGGCCGCCACGCAGTCTAGGTTGACCAGCGTCGGCGCAACGCCGTTCCCGTTTCCAAGAGCAGGTGCCGCGCCTCACCCAGCAGCCGGGCGATCGCGGCCACGGGCCTGTCGGTGAAGGGGAACGTCGGCATCGGTTCGCCCCCCGGACGTGAGAAGGGCCGGGACAATGTCCCGGCCCTGCGCAACTGAGGCCTCGGTCGAAGGGGCTGGCTACTGCTTGACGGAGATCCACCGCGTCATGTCGACGAGGTCGGCACCGCTCTGGCCCCCGGGGCCGACGTAGTTCTTGAGGTCGCCCTGCCACTTCGGCGAGATGAACGCCGCCATCTTGGCGTAGTACTCCGGGATGATCGGAGCGTCCTTGATGACGAGCTCCTGCGCCTCGAGCAGGATCTTCTTGCGCGCTGCCAGGTCGAACTCCGCAATCGCCCGATCGGCGAGCTTGTCGACCTCAGGGCTCTGGTACTTGCCGTAGTTGCGGCTGCCCTTCGAGGAGTAGAAGTTGGTGAACTCCACCGCCCCGTCCGTCGTCGGCAGATTGCCGTACGACACGACGTCGAACGTGCCGGCCGCGAGGCGTTGGTTCATCGGCCCCGAGTCCAGCGGGCCCTCGAGGTTGATCTTCATCTTCGGCCAGATGCGGTTCCACTGCGCGCGCAGTCGTTCGCAGCCAGCCGGGTGCACCGGGGTGTTGAAGACGAGCAAGGTGACTGTCATCTCGCCGTCCTTGATGCCCGCGGACTCGAGCAGCTTCTTCGCCTCGGCGATATCGGCTTCCCGCGTCTGCGGGTTCCACCCCGGACGCTTCTTGATCTCATCGGCGGTGATCGCCTCCGGCCACGTCGAGACCAGCGGGCCGCTGTACTGCCACATGCCCGGGCCGTAGTAGCCCTCGCCGAGCTGGGTGACGTCCGTCGCGAGGACGAACGCCTTGCGGACGCGCACGTCGTCGAAGGGCTTGCGGGTCATGCCGAAGCGCTTGTAGTGCATGTACCCGTAGTCCCACCGCAGTTCGGTGGCATCCGGGCGCCGTTCCTTCACCGTCGCGATCGAGGTAGCCGGCTGGTTCGTCATGATCAGCTGGTCGACCGCGTCGCCGAGGAAGGCGGCGGTGTTGGCCGTGTAGGTGTCGAACGAGACCTTCTCGATCTCGGCAACCTTCGGCAGACCTGGCTCCCAGTAGTTCGGGTTCGCGACGAGCGTCCCGTTGCCCTCTGAGTTCATGCTCTTCACGATGAACGGGCCGGTGCCCACGATCTTGTTGCCGTCCGTGAAGCCGGCGTCCTTCGACTCGACGGGCATGATCGGGCAGCGCATGTCCGCGATGCCGTTGAGGATGGCGGAGTTCGGGTTTGACATCTTGAGGATGACCGTGGAGTCATCCGTGGCGAC
>CAMDAY010000140.1 GCA_945888895.1 Dehalococcoides mccartyi
TCCTTCGACTCGATCGGCATGATCGGCGTGCGCATGTCGGCCATGCCGTTCAGGATGGCGGAGTTCGGCGCGGACATCTTCAGCGTGACGGTGTTGGCGTCGGTCGCCACGGCCTCGGTCATGAAGCGGAAGTTCGTGCGGCGCGGGTAGAGCGCCGCCTTTTCCTTGTCCAGCAGGGCCGCGTGGCGGTTCAGGCTGTACGCGACGTCCGAGGCGTTCAGCTCACGACCGTTGGTCGGCGCTTTGTCGTGGAAGAAGACGCCCTTGCGCACCTTCAGCGCGATCTCGGTCGGAGATTTCACTTCCCACGACTCGACCAGAGACGGCTCGAGCTTGAAGTTCTGCTTGTTCGCCTTCAGCGCCAGGTTGCCCCACAGGCCCCAGTAGGTCGGGCCGGCGGAGAGCATAGTCGCGGGGTCGTACGGCTCGCTCAGCTTGCCGGTGCCCTGGCGGATCGTGCCCTTGCGGACGAGCGGCTGCGGGCCGCTGGCGGCGCCGGTGCCTCCGGTGGGTGCCGGGGTCGTCGTTGACGACCCGCCCGAGCAGCCGATGAGCGCCGCGGCGGACAGGCCGACGCCCATCACACCAGCGCCGCGGATCAGGCCACGTCGCGACATCGTCGAACTCGACCAGTACTTGGTGTCACTCATGTCAGTTCCCTCCGAGAACATTCAACAAACGAGGTGCGCGACAGCGCCGCGCCATCGATTGACTAGAGAAGCTCTCCGCTGTTGAACGATTCAATCGTTCCGCGGAGACCGTTGGCACGAATCGACGCTCGCACGATGTCGATCGTGTCTGTGTAGTGCAGCAGAGCATCCATCTCGGCGCCGGTGCGGATGGCGACACTGAAGCCCTGGATGTCCATCTGACGGTTGATGCTGGACTTCTTGAGTTGGAGGAACTTGGACGGCAGGTTCGACATCCGCGTCGCCATCTCCTTGACCGTCGACTCCAACTGGTCGGCGGGCACCGCGCGGTTCGCCCAGCCCCAGTCCGAGGCCGTCTTGCCGTCGATCTGTGCGCCGACGGTGTACGACATCTCCTTGGCGCGCTTCGGGCCGATCAGCCACGACCACATCGGGCTGATGTAGCCGCCCCCCAACGGGACAGACGGCAGGCCGATGCGCGCGTCCTCGGCGACCACGGTGATATCGCACATGACGGCAGTCTGGCTGGCAACGCCGAGGCAGTAGCCGTGAACCTGGGCGATGATCGGCTTCGGGTTGTTGAAGAAGCGCAGGTACCGGTCGATGCTCCGGTGGAGATTGATCGCGTCGTCGACGACGTCGCCGCGGGCGTGCTGCTCCTCCTCGGGCGTCGTGGATTCGCTGCGGGCACGCACGTCGGCGCCAGCGCTGAAGGCGCGGCCGTTGCCGCGCAGGATGATCACGCGTACCTCCGGATCCGCGTTCGCCTTTGCGAAGTTGGCTTCGAGGCCCTCCCACACCGCCGCGTTGAACGCGTTCAGGCGCTCCGGACGGTTCAGAGTCACGTAGGCCAGCCGGCCCTCGCGCTCGTACAGCACCTCGTCAGCCATCTCGGATCCCCTCGTTCGACGCTTACGGTACGTCGATGTTGCGACGCCGGACTCCAGCGGGTGCCAGAGTCCGGCGATTGTTCACCAACCTCGACGCGCGTGTCCACGCAGCCGACTAGCCGCGCGGGAGGCCCAGGCCGCGCGTGGCGATGATGCCGCGCTGGATCTCGGACGTACCACTGGCAATCGTCGCGGACACGGAACGCACGTAGGACTTCGTCGGGCCAGCGCCCATCGCGGCCCGGCTGCTCTCGTCGTCCCAAACGTTGGCGTAGAGGCCGAATGCCTTCACGCCGGTGTTCGCCACGCGCTGCGCCAGCTCGGAGCCGAACGTCTTGCTGACGGAGGCCTCGTAGTTCGGCACCATGCCGCGCGCCTGGATCGAGATGATGCGGAGCGAGAAGTTGTACATCACCTCGCTCTCGATGTAGCGGTCGGTGAGAGCGTCACGGACGGACGGCAGCGCACTGATGCGGGACTGCTCAGCGCCCGCACCCTTGGCGTAATCGATCAGCCGCGTGATCTCGCGCCGAGCCGCGACCGCGCCGGTGATGTTCGACCGTTCGAAGTCGAGCAGCGTCATCCCCACGTACCAGCCACGGTTCTCCTCGCCGACGCGGTTGGAGACCGGGACGCGAACGTTGTCGAAGAACGTCTCGTTGAAGTGGTGCTCGTCTGCCATGTTGACCAGCGGACGGACGGTGATGCCCGGCGTCGTCTTGTTCATCAGCACGAACGACACGCCACGGTGCTTCGGCGCCTCCGGGTCGGTGCGGACGAGGACGAAAAGCCAGTCGGCGAAGTGACCGCCGGAGGTCCAGATCTTCTGGCCGTTGACTACGTAGTCGTCGCCATCGCGGACGGCACGGGTCTTGAGCGCCGCGAGGTCGGAGCCGGCCTCCGGCTCCGAGTAGCCCTGGGCCCACACCACCTCGCCGCTGAGCAGCTTCGGCAGGTGTTCCTTCTTCTGCTCCTCGGTGCCGTGGATGATAAGCGTCGGTCCCAGCATGGAGGCGCCCGCGGGAAGGCCCTGCGGCACCTCCGCGATCGTCATCTCCTGCTTGTAGATGAACTGCTCCATCGGGGAGAGCCCGGCGCCGCCGTACTCCTTCGGCCAGTGCGGGGCGACCCATCGCTTCTCGCCCAGCGCATCCACCCACTCCTGCGAGACGCGGCGCGCCTCCGGGTCGGCGTCCTTCCGATCCTCCATCCAGTCGTAGCGCGAGCCGAAGCCCCGCGCGTCACGCTGGTAGCGCGGCGGCACCTTCTTGTCGATGAAGGTACGTACCTCCTGACGGAAGGCCGACTGCTCCGGAGTGTCGTTCCAGTCCATGAGATGCCTTTCTGGCACAGGGGCGTTCGCATGGGCGCGGTCGGCCCGGACACGAACAGGTAGGATAATACATGGGGCTGGTACTATCGAACCTATCTGCCTTGTCTCTACCGAATCTTCACTATCGTCGGCATCCTTGGGGGCGCTCGAGGCCTAGTGGTATTCCACGGGACCCAACGACTCGAATGCGGTACGCAGTGCTACAGTGCGAGCCGCGTTCCGAAATTGCGCATAAAAATATTGTTGGAAGGATACCCCCGTGGCTGAGCTGCCCACGTTCGAGCATGTGCTGTACGAAGTCGCCGACAACGGCGTCGCGACGGTCACGATCAATCACCCGGAGAGCCACAACACGCTCTCGCTGGACGTGATCGCCGACATTGACAGCGCGATGAAGCACGCGGACCTGAACCAGGCCGTCAAGGTGATCATCCTCACGGGCGCGGGCCGCTCGTTCTCCGCCGGCCACGATGTTTCCGGCCGCACGCGAGAGCCAAAGCCGTTCTGGCTCGACTCGCGCCCGGGCAGCGTCGAGGAGCGCTACGACCGCGAGGAGAAGTACTACTACGAGGCCAACCTGACGATCCGCAACCTGCGGAAGCCGACCATCGCCGGCATCAAGGGCCACGTGGTCATCGGCGGCATGATGACGGCCTTCTCCTGCGACCTCATCGTCGCCGAGGAGTCCACCAACCTGTGGTGCCCGTCGCTCCGCCCGCCGCAGGCCGGCACCGGCGGCGAGCTGATGCACCTCCCGTGGGACATCGGCGTGCGCAAGGCCAAGGAGATGCTCTGGACCGGCGACCCGCTCGACATCCACGAGGCACACGCCCTCGGGATGATCAACCGCATCGTCCCGGACGGCCGCCTCGACGCTGAGTGCCGCCGCCTGGCCGACCGCATCGCCCTGATGCCGGTCCGCCAGACGTGGTTCACGAAGAAGTCGATCAACAAGATGCTCGAGGCGCAGGGCCAGCTCCTCGCCTACGAGCTGCACTTCCTCTACCACCAGCTCGGCCACGCCTCCGACACGATGCAGGACGCCGGCAAGGCCGGCCAGGTCGTGCGCCAGGCGGAGGGCATGCGGGGCTGGCTCGAGATGCGCGACGGCCCGTTCCGCGACCAGGCGGCTCGCGAGTACTAGCCGCCCGCTCCCACTGATCGCGCCCGGCGCGCCGTCGAGGCCACTCGGCGGCGCGGCCGGGCTTCTTCATGCCTGTCGACGAGGAGACTGCGAGAACGGGCGGCGGCGGGGCCCCTCACCCTGCCACTCCCCAAACGGGAAAGGATTCTGACCAGGCTCTGGCCCACTGCCCATACGTGGACAAGGTTGGGGCTGGCGCCTGCTTCGCTAGCCCTCTGACAGGGTGCGGCGCGCCTCCGGCTTCTTCGCGAACAGGAGGAGGCCAGTGGCGACGACGGCGAGCGCGGCGACGAGGAGGAACGCGCCGTCGTAGGAGTTCGTGCGGTCGTAGTAGAACGAGACGAGGAACGGCGCGCTGGCGCCGATGAACAGGGCGAACGGCAGCCCAGCGCTCCGCACCGCGCCGAGGTATCGGCGACCAAAGAACGAGGCCCACACCGTCTCCTGCAGCGGAACCAGCCCGCCCCAGCCCATCCCGAGCAGGAAGAACCCAACGACCACCCACCAGTCGGCGTGTGCGCGCACGGCGTAGACGATGAGCACCAGCGCGATGGCGTTCGTCACGAAGCCGAGCATCGCGCTCCTGGTCGGGTCGGCACGGTCGCCCAGCCAGCCCCAGAACGGCTTCGTGAGCATCGAGGGAATCGAGCTGACGGTGATCATCGCCGCGGCGAACGTGCCGCTGTATCCCGCGGAGGTGAGGTACGGAATCGTCTGCAGGATCATGATCCCTATCGAGAGTGTGCCGCAGCCGAAGCCGACGACGATCAGGTAGAACGACAGCGTCCGGATCGCCTGCGCGCGCGTGAGCGAGGTCTCGAAGTCGTGCGTCGCGGCGCGACCGCCGCCTGCGGCGACCTGCGCGTTCGTCTTGCCGTCCGGGTGCAGCCCGTAGTCCTCGGGCGTGCGGCGCATCAGCAGCGTCAGCGGGAGCGCAATCACCAGCGCGCCGATCGCCAGCAGACGCCACGCCGTGCGCCACCCGTCAACCTCGATGAGCAGCGTTGCCACTGGCGGCATCAGCGCGCCCGCAAACGAGACACCCATCGAGGCGATCCCCGCCACGCGCGCGCGGCGCTCCACGAACCACTTCGACAGCGTGACGTTGACGACCAGCGTGCCGGACATCGCGGCGCCCGCGGTGAGGATGAGGCCGTTGAGCAACCACCACTGCCAGAGCTGCGTGACGAACGAGCAGAGGAAGATCGCGGTGACCATCACCAGCGTGCCGATGGTCATCAGCCGCCGGCCGCCGTGCCGGTCGACGTACGTGCCGATGAACAGGCCCGTGAACGCGAGGACGAACTGCCCAATGAACCGCGAGAAGAAGAACTCCGACTGCGCCCAGTGCAGCTCCTGCGTCATCGGGCGGCTGAACGCGCCATAGACAGAGTTCTGCGCCGCCGTCGTGATCCACGATGCGAGGAACGCCGCACCGACAAGCCAGTAGCCCCAGTACACCCGACCGACCCGAGCGCGCACGCCCGTGTCGAGGTGCTCATCGGGCGCGGTGTCTGTATCGGGCGCGACCACCTACTTCATCAGCGATTCGAACCAGCGGCCCACCTCGCGGGGGTCGTCGGTGTGCGGCATGTACAGCATCTGGATGTCGACGACCGCGGCGCGCTCCTTGAGTTGCTCGCGCACCTCGTCGAGGCTGCCGATGCACTGTGCTGCGCGCACCATCTCGTCCGAGATCGCGGCAATCGAGGCTTCGGCGTCGCGCGCGGCCCACGCGGCCTGCGAGGCGTGCACTTCGTCCTCGTAGCCGTTGCGCTCCAGCATGTGCGCATACACGGTGCCCATGCGGTTGACGTAGTGCTGGATCTGGCGGCGCGCCTCGCGCCACTTCGCCGCGTCGTCCCCGGAGCGGTCGAGGATGTCGACG
>CAMDAY010000141.1 GCA_945888895.1 Dehalococcoides mccartyi
GTGCCGCCCTTCAGGTCGAGACCGAGCCGCATCTCAGTGCGGTCGAAGCTCCCGATCTTGACGCCCTGTCCCTTGGGCCACGGGATCGCGGATGGAAAGACACGCCCCGGCTGCGCGGGCCAAACCACGTACAGCGCGGCGAGGGTGACGATCAGCACCCCCAGGAGCGGGAGGAACCGGGCGCGACGACTCATGACCGAACCGCGGTGCGAGCGAAGATGCGCTTCACGATGTTCGCCGGCGTTTCGTCGTCGTCATCGTCATCCCAATCATCGTCATCGTCGTCGTCGTCGTCCCAATCGTCATCGTCGTCGTCATCCACCGGATCGGCGACCACGTCGTCGTCATCGTCCCAATCGTCGTCGTCCTCGTCTTCCCAGTCGTCGTCATCGTCGTCGTCGTCATCATCGACGGCGTCCACCTCGTCGGCGTCCGGCTCCTCGTCGGAGAGGCGGTGACGAGCGGTCGAGGTCAGCACGGCGCCCGTGCTGTGAGGGTGGGTCATCGCCGCGTCGGCGATGAAGTCGGCGACCAGGTCGTCGATTGCAAGGTCGGTGAGCAGAGTGTCCATCGGTCGTTCCTCGAAGAAATCGGTGTGGATTACGGCTGGGTAGTCGTCGGACGTCGCGTGCACATCGTCTCCGAATCTAACGCGGGAACGCCTCGGTGTCCTCAGGGTGCGGCCGTTGGACGATGCTGGCAATCGCGGTGGTCGTTCCCCGCACCTGCAAGCCCGGGGACAACTCGAACATGATCTCCATTGGACGGTCCTCGAAAGTGTTGATCTCCATCACAACGGCATAGAAGCCTGCGGAGGTCAGCACCTGGTCGCCCACCTTCAGGCTGGAGATGTCCTTGCGCTGCTGCTTCTGCTGGTTGATCACCGGACGCAGCAGAATGAAGTAGAAGCCGGCCATGACGACCAGCAGGACGAATATCTCCTGCAACTAGTCGTCCCCGTCCCGGACGTGTGCGCCCGCGGGCTCGAGCTTCACCAGATCGGTCTTCGCGTCCAGCCGGTCCACGTAGAGCAGGCCGTTGACGTGGTCCGTCTCGTGCTCCAGGGCCTGTGCGAGGAGGTCGCCTTCCGACTTGACCCGGATCTCGCGGCCGTCCTCATCGAGCGCCTTCACCGTCACGGCGATCGAGCGCGTCAGCGACCCGCGGTAGCCGGGGACGGACAGGCAGCCCTCGTCTAGCCGGCGCTCGCCGCTGCGCTTGATCACGACCGGGTTGATGAGCGCGAAGGGCTCCTCGTCCGGCATGCCGATCACCACGACGCGCAGGCCGACACCGATCTGCGGCGCGGCGATGCCGACGCCCTGCGCCAGGTACATCGACTCCGTCATGTCCGCGATCAGACGGCGGATCGAGTCGTCGACCCGCGAGACCTTCTTCGCCGGACGCCGGAGCACAGGGTCGCCGAGGTAGCGAATGGGACGAATGGTCATGAGCCCACTTCCGCAAATGCAACGTCGCCCGATTGTACCGTCCACCCTCCGCAACGTCCCGAGGCGCTCGATCGTGCGTCGAGGTCGGCGGCGGCGTGACATCGGCTAGCTGACGACGAGCGGATCCACGTCGATCGCCCAGCCCAGCGGCAGGTCCAGCTCACGTACCAGCGCGGTCGGATCCTCGCCGCGGACGATGATCGCCCAGCGGTGTCGCCCGCGGATGCGCGACACCTGCGGCGGCGTCGGGCCGAGGATGTCGACGCCCGGTCTCCCCGCCGCGAGCGTCCGCAGCTCGCCTGCCACGCGCTGCGCCTCGTCCCCCACGTACTGGCGGCTCTCGTGGCTGAACAACAGCCGCACGAGGCGCTGGAACGGCGGGTCGCCCAGCCCGGCGCGACGCGCCAGCTCTTCGTCGTAGAACCGGTCGATGTCCCCCGCCGCCGCCGCGAGGATCGCGGGATCCTCGGGCCGCATCGTCTGGATCACCACGCGCCCCGGGCGCTCGGCGCGGCCGGCACGGCCCGCCACCTGCACCAACAGCTGGAACGTGCGCTCCGCCGCGCGGAAATCCGGCGTGTGCAACGAGTAGTCCGCCAGCACGACGCCGACGAACGTGACCATCGGCAGGTCGAGGCCCTTCGCGACCATCTGCGTGCCGACCATCACGTCCGCCTCGCGACGCTGGAATTGGCGCAGGATCGCCGCGTGCTGGTCGGCGTTGCGGGCGGTGTCGCTGTCCCAGCGCACCACGCGCGCCGTCGGATAGTGGCGGCGCACCTCGGATTCCACCTGCTGCGTGCCGGCGCGCATCGCACTCAGAGGACGCCCGCAGCCCGTCTCGAGGCAGCGGCGAGGCGCGCTCCTCGACCGGCCGCACTGGTGGCAGATGAGGCGCCCGCCTCGCTCGACACTGCCGTCCGCCTTCTGCAGGTCGTGCTGCGACATCGCAACGTCGCACGAGGGACAGTGCGGCGAATGGCCGCGGGAGCACAACAGGAACCCCGCGCGTCCTCGGCGGTTGAGGAACAGAATCACCTGCTCGTCGCGGTCGAGGGACTCGCCGATGCCCTCGATCATGCGGGGCGAGAACAGCGCCTTGGGGTCGCGCATGTCGACGATCTGGACCTCGGGCATCTCGTTCGACGGGAACTGCTGCAACGAACCGTCGGGCTGCATCGCGCTGCGGATGCGTCGAGGCAGGTCGACCCGCTCCAGACGCCCCTGCGACGCGGCGAGCCAGCGCTCCGCGTCGGGCGTCGCGGTGCCGTAGACGATCGCCGCGCCGGTCTGCCGCCCCAGCTCTGCCGCGACGGTGCGCGCGTCGTACCGCGGCTGCGGGTCGTGCTGCTTGTAGGTCCACTCGTGCGCCTCGTCGATGATCACAAGGCCGAGGTCGGGTTGCGGCGCGAACACGGCCGAGCGCGATCCGATCACCACGTCGTACTCGCCACGTGCGATCCGGTGCCATTCGTCGTACGCCTCGCCGAGGCTCAGACCGGAGTGGAGCACACCCACCTTGCCGGGGAACCGTTCAGCAAATCGACGCACCGTCTGTGGCGTCAGCGCGATCTCGGGCACGAGCACGATGCCTCGATGACCCTGCTCCACCGCGTGGCGCAGAGCGTCGAGGTAGACCTCCGTCTTGCCGCTGCCGGTGACACCGTGGAGCAGCAACCCGCTGCCATCCGCGCGGTCGATGGCGGCACGGATCGCCGCCGACGCCTCGCGCTGCTCCGCGATCAGCTCGACGGGCGGGCGGTGCACGAGGTCGGTCATGTGCCGCAGCGGATCGCGCCGGTCGAGCACCTCGACGACGCGCACGAGGCGCGCGACGGCGAGGTGGCCCAGCGCGCTGCGCACGTCCCCGCCGACCTCGGCGGGCAGCCCGCGCAGCGGCACCTCGGGCGTCGCGCCGGTATCCGCGACATCGGCGAGCCGTTCGAGGATCCCGGCGGCGGCGACCTCCATCTGCCCGCGCGAGAGCTGGCGGATGAGCCGCGCAACCTGGGCTTCACCGAGCAGGAGTTGCACCTCGTCCTGGCGCTCGCCGACGCGTTCGAGCACGCCCTCCGCGATCAGCGTCTCGACGGCAGGTGCCCCGCGCGCCTCCTTCGCAGCCTGCATGAACGAGGCGCGTCCGCCGCGCTCCACGACGAACCGCAGCGCGCGCACGCGGCGCGAGGCACGACGCCCCTCGATCGCGTCGGCGAAATCACGCGCCTGCTTCGCGGGCACCGCGAGCCGCACGACCTCGATCACACGCGGACGCGCACGCGCCGGGGCGAGCGTGTAGTGCCGGTCGGCGAGGCCTCGGCGGATCAGCACCGCTAGCGCCGCGTCGAACCCTCGCGCCGTAACCTTCGGAGCAAGCGTCTCGCGCAGCTCCTCGGTGTCGACCGGTGTCTCGGTGAGGGCGTCGAGGATCACCTGCTGCCGCTCGGACAGCACGGACGCGGTGCCACCCTGTCCCGCCCCGCGAGAAACAGCCGTCCGAGGCCGCTCGCCGGAGCCCGGCGGCAGGAACAACGCGTGCGACTCCCAAGGCGGCGCGAGGTAGTACTCCTGCACCCACGCCGCGAGCGCGAGCCGATCCGCCGGGATGCACGGCGCGGCGTCGATCGGCGGCTCCAACGGGCGCACCTCGTCGCGGTCGTAGCCCGGTGTGTCCATCAGGTCGACGACGACGCCCTGCAGCGTGCGCACGCCCCAGGGCACATGCACCACCTCGCCCGCAACGATCGAGCGCCCCTCGGGCACCGAGTACGAGAACGTGAGGTTCGTCGGACGCCCGGAGTTGACCGCCACCTTCACGTAGCGCGCGCGCGTTGAGGTGGGCGTTGCGGCCATGCCCTCGATGATACGGACGCGGCGGACCGGGAGTGCAGCCGTCGTTCCTCGTGGGGTTCGACATCAACCGTAGGGCGGCCCACCCCTACCCCTCCCGGCGCGGGAGGGGGAAGAGAAGAGGAACCAAGTGTGAGGAGCTGTGCCCCTCACACTCCCGGCGGAACTCTTCTGGCCGCGTCATCTCGGGTTCGAGTGATTCGGGCCGTCGCTTCGAGCCGAGGCACGAAGAACCTCCGAACCAGGATGCTCGCAAGGGCGAAGCCCTTCGAAACTCATCCCCCGCCTGCGCAGGGCGGGGGCAGGGGGTGGGCCGCCCCGCGGTTGCACCTCGAACCCCGGGAGATACACCGAGCGCACTCCCGTTCCCGGCGACGCCGCCCGAGGCGCAAAGAGGCCGGGCGCCCTTGCGGGTCGACCCGGCCTCGATGAGTGCTGGCGAAGACGCGAGGCGGCTAGCCGCGACGCGCTTCCTTGACCCGCGCCGCACGACCCGTGCGCCCACGGAGGTAGTACAGGCGGCTGCGGCGCACGCGACCCTTGCGGGTCACGGCCACGGCCTCGAGGCGCGGGCTGTTGAACGGGAACGTGCGCTCCACGCCGATGCCGGACGCGATGCGGCGCACCGTGAAGTTGCCGGCCGGGCCGTTGCGCACGCGAATCACCACGCCCTCGAAGGGCTGGAGGCGCTCGCGGTCACCCTCGACGACGCGGGCCTGGACGCGGACGGTGTCGCCGGCGCCGAACTCGGGCAACGCGGGCAGGTGCGCCGGGCGCGGCTGGGCAAGCTCAGTGAGATCGATAGCCATGGTCATTCCAATTCGCTCGGGCCCGTCAGGCGGGTGAGTGAGGTTCGGGGGCACGTCCGCCGGACGCGCGAACTCGAAGTCTACCGAATCGCCGCCCCTACCGTCGAGTGGGGCTGCCGCCCCCCCCGCCTACGGCTGCTCGGCCAGCCAGCGGCGCTCGGCGGCAGTCATCTCGACGCCCTCGAGGAGGTCGGGGCGTAGGTCGCGGGTGCGGAGGAGGCGCTGGCGGCGACGCCACTTGTCCACCTCGCCGTGGTTACCGGAGAGGAGGATCGGCGGGACCTCCCAGTCACGGTAGACCGGCGGGCGCGTGTACTGCGGGTACTCGAGCAGGCCGTCGTCGAACGACTCCTCGGTGAGCGACGCCTCCGATCCGAGGACGCCGGGGATGCGGCGCGCCACAGCGTCGATCACGATCATCGCGGGCAGCTCACCGCCCGACACGACGAAGTCGCCGATCGACACCTCGAGGTCCACGACGTGCTCGCGCACGCGCTCGTCGATGCCCTCGTAGCGGCCGCAGAGGATCAGCAGGCGCGGCAGCTCCGCGATCTCGTCGACCAACGCGCGCGTCAGCGGGCGGCCGAGCGGCGACATCAGCACCACGGTCGCGCGCTCCGAGGCCATCGGCTGGATCGCCTCGATCGCTTCGATGATCGGCTCGGGCTTCATCACCATGCCGGCGCCCCCGCCGAAGGGCGCGTCGTCCACCGTCTTGTGGCGGTCGTGCGCCCACTGGCGCAGGTC
>CAMDAY010000142.1 GCA_945888895.1 Dehalococcoides mccartyi
AGTGCGCATGGTGTCGGTCGTGTCGGTGAAGTGCAGCAGGGCGTCGATCTCCGCGCCCGTCTTGATCGCCGTGCTGAAGCCCTGGATGTCCATCTGGCGGTTGATGCTGGACTTCTTCAACTGCAGGAACTTCGACGGCAGGTTCGCCATCTTCGTCGCCATCTCGCGCACGGTGGCCTCAAGCTCCGTCGCCGGCACTGCGCGGTTCGCCCAACCCCAGTCCGAGGCGGTCTTGCCGTCGATCTGCGCACCGACGGTGTACGACATCTCCTTCGCGCGCTTCGGGCCGATCAGCCACGCCCACATCGGGCTGATCATGCCGCCACCCAGCGGCAACGAGGGCAGGCCGACGCGGGCGTCCTCGGCGATCACGGTGATATCGCACATCACAGCCAACTGGCTGGCGACGCCGAGGCAATAGCCGTGCACCTGAGCGATGATCGGCTTCGGGTTGTTCCAGATGCGCAGGAAGCGGTCGATTCCTACCTGGAGGTTGATCGCGTCGTCTGCAACGTCGCCGTGGTCCGGGAGGTAGCCCTCTTCCTCGCGCGCACGGATGTCGGCCCCGGCGCTGAAGGCGCGGCCCGCGCCGCGGATGATGATGATGCGGACCTCCGGGTCGGCGTTCGCCTGCGCCAGTGCCTCCTCGAGCAGGTTCCACTGGCTCGGTCTGAACGCGTTCAATCGCTCGGGGCGGTTCAGCGTGACGTACGCCAGCCGTCCGTCCCGCTCCAGCAGCACCCCGGCCTGGCCGTCATTTACCACTACCCACACTCCTCTCGACGCGCCCGGCGTCGTCTGTTCCCCGCCGCGTCTAGCCTCGAGGCAACCCGAGGCCGCGCGTGGCGATGATGCTGCGCTGGATCTCGGAACTGCCCGCGGCGATCGTAGCGGGGATGCGGTTGACCATGTTGTGCAGGGGCATGCTGCGGATCGCTGCGTGCGGGCTGTCCGGCTCCCAGACGTTGCTGTACAGGCCGAACACCTTCGTGCCGGTGAGCGCGACGCGCTGGCTCAACTCCGAGCCGAACAGCTTGCTGACCGACGCCTCGTAGTTCGGCACCATCCCCCGCTCCTGGATCGAGATGATCCGCAGCGAGAAGTTGAACATCACTTCACTCTCGATGTAGCGGTCGGCGACCTGGTCGCGCAGCGACGGCAACGAGGCGAGGCGCGACTTCGAAGCCTCCGCGTTCGTCGCGCGTTCGATCAGGCGTCGGATGTCCCGACGGGCGGCCACGGCGGCGGTGATGTTCGAGCGCTCGAAATCGAGCAGCGTCATGCCGACGTACCAGCCCCGGTTCTCCTCGCCGATGCGGTTCGCAACGGGGACGCGGACGTTGTCGAAGAACGTTTCGTTGAGGTGATGCTCGTCAGCCATGCTGATCAGCGGCCGCACCGTGATGCCCGGGGTGGTCGCGTCCATCATCAAGAACGAGATGCCGCGGTGCTTCGGCGCATCCGGGTCGGTCCGGACGAGGGCGAAGATCCAGTCCGCGAACTGTGCCCCGGATGTCCAGATCTTCTGGCCGTTGACCACGTAGTCGTCGCCGTCCCGCGTGGCGCGCGTGCTCAGCGACGCGAGGTCCGAGCCCGCGCCCGGCTCGCTGTAGCCCTGCGCCCAGAAGACCTCGCCTGACAGGATCTTCGGGATGTGCTGTTGCTTCTGCTCCTCGGTGCCGTGGATCATGAGCGTCGGCCCGAGGAGCGCCAGGCCAGGAACCTGCGGGGCTGCCTTCGCGGTGGGTACTTCGGCCTCGGTCATCTCCATGTTGAAGACGAACTGCTCGGACGGGCCCATTCCTGCGCCGCCGTACTCCTTCGGCCAGTGCGGGGCGAGCCAGCCCTTGTCGCGAAGCGCAGCTGACCACTCGGCATCCGCCGCCTGGCGCTCGGGATCGCCCGACTTGCGGTCCTCGAGCCAGTCGTTCCGCGACGGGAAGCCCTCGGCGTCGCGCTGGTAACGCTTCGGTAGCCGCTCGGCGACGAAGGCGCGCACCTCGTCGCGGAAAGCCGCTTGAGCAGGGGTATCGTTCCAGTCCATCGTGCTCCTCCGGGTCTACCCACGGCCGGGGAGTAGCCCCGGGAGGTAGTCCATTCCAATATGCAGTTCGCGTTCGAGGCGCTCGTAGTCCGCGTCTGAGTAGCCGAGCAGCGTCTTGTAGCAGTATTCGTTGTGCTCACCGAGGAGCGGGGGAGGCGAGTCGAGGCGAAGCGGCGGTCCGGATGTCTTCCACTGGTGGCCGGGGTACATGTGCGTGCCGGCCTCCTGGTGCGTCATCTGCACGAAGAAGCCGCGCTCCCTGATGTGCGGGTCGTTCAGCGTCGCCTCCTCGTTCAGCACCTTCGCCGCCGCGACTCCCTCGGCCTGCAGTCGATGCATCGCGTCGTAGGGATCGAGGTCTTCCGTCCAGGCGGAGATGCGTGCGTTGATCTCGTTGTGAAGCGCGTAGCGCTGCTTCGCCGTCGAGAAGCGCTCGTCGCGCGCCCACTCGGGGTCGCCCATCGCGCGCCGGAGGCCCAGCCATTCCTCGTCAGTGCGGGCGGTCAGCACGACCCACTCGTCGTTGCCGGCGCAGCGGTACGCACCCTGGATACCGCTCCAGCGATCGCGGTCGCCAAGGGGCGAGGGGTTGCGGTTGTTCCACTGGCAGTCGACGAAGTACTCGCCCACCGCCTGCAGCATGTTCTCCGACTGGGAGAAGTCGATGAACTGGCCAAGGCCGCTCTGCTCGCGTTCGCGCAGGGCGAGGAGCACCGCGAACGCCGCCCCCGGCCCGGACGCCGAGTCCATGTGCGTCGCCACCTGGGACGCACCGATGTCAAAGTCGCGATAGCCGCGCATGGTGAGGATCCCCGACCACGAATCGACGACCGAGCCCATCCCGCTGATCGCGCGGTTGCGTCCGCTGTTGCCGTACAGCGGCATGCTTACGTTGATCAGTCGCGGATTCACCGCGCGCATGACGGAATCGCCGAGGCCGAGCTTCTCCATGACGCCGAAGGCGTTGTTGTCCACGACGATGTCGCTGATCGCCAGGAGCTTCTTGAAGATCTCGAGGCCCTCGGCTCGGCGGAGGTCGGCGGTCATCGAGAGCTTGTTGCGGTTGATGGAGTTGAAGTTGGCGAAGCGGTTCCAGGGGCGCTCGCCCGGCTCGAAGTCGACGTAGCCGTTGTAGAGCGGGTTCGCGAACTCCTCCATCTGCTTCTTGCTCTCGGGGCGGACGACGCCACCGCGCGTCACGACTGGGAAGAACTGCAGCGATTCGACGCGCACCACCTCGGCGCCGAGGTCCCCCAGCAGCGCCGTGGCCGACGGGCCTGCCCACGAAAGCGTCATGTCGATGACACGCACGCCCTCCAGCGGCAGGCGCGGCGGACCCAGCGGCACGCGCGTCGGTCGAGGTGCCGGCGCCTCAGCGGGCGCGGCCTCCCCGAACCGCTTCGCGGCCCCACTCCGCGCGATCACGCCGGCAGCCTCAAGGCGCGCGATCTCCTCGGGGCTCAAGCCGAGGCGACCGCCGAGGATGTCCGCGTTGTGCTGGCCGAGCAGCGGGGCGGGGCGCCGCTGCTCGTATCCCGCGCGCTCCATGCGAAAGGGCGCGCCAGGGTGTGTGGTCTTCCCGGCGACGGGATGCTCCACCTCGATGAAGTACCCGCGCTCGTTCAGGTGTGGGTCGCGGAGCACATCGCTGAAGTGGTTGACGGGGTAGATCGGGAGGCGGTTGGCCCGTGCGATCGCCTCGATCTCCACGCGCGTGTGCTGCATCGACCACCCGAGGAACCGGCCGCTCAACTCGCTCTGGAACGCGGAATCGCCCCAGTGCTCGGCAATCGGCTGGAAGCCCGCATCCTCGAGGAGATCCGTCGCCTCGATGATCTCGAGCAATCTCGTTGCGTCGCCTGGCTGCAACGACACGTGCAGCCAGCCGTCGCCGCACAGCGTGAAACCGCCGCGCAGGTTGCCGGTCCCCGCGCCCGACTCGATGCGCTGGAACGGCCGCTTGTTGTACTGCCAGCGAAGGATGTGCGTGCTTCGGCGGTCGGCGCTGCCGAGGAGGGCGTCAGTCATCGACAGGTCGATCATCTGCCCGACGCCTGAGCGCTCCGCCGTGAGGTACGCCCCCATCGCCGCAAGCGTGCCCATGCGGCCCGCGTAGTGCTCGCGCAGCCCGCCGCCCATGGCCAGGGGCTCGCGATCCTTCACACCAAACGCGGACATGCAGTGCCCGAAGCCATCAAGGACGATCTCGGACGCCTTGTAGTCCTTGTAGGGCCCGGTCAGTCCCCATGGAGTGATCGAGAGCACGACGATCGCCGGATTGATGGCCTTGAGCAGGTCGTAGTGCAGGCCGAGCTGGTCGAACTGCTGAGGGGTGTAGCTGGATATCAGGATGTCCGTGTCCGCGATGAGCCGCTCGACCAGCGCACGCCCATCCTCGGTAAACACGTCGAGCGTGATACCGAGCTTGTTGCGGTTGAAGTTGACGAACTGCGCGCTCTGCTCGATATCGGGTACATCGCCGGGGAAGTAGCCGAGGCTGCGGGCGTAGTCGCCTTCCGGCGGTTCGACCTTGATGACCTCGGCGCCGAAGTCTGCGAGGAACTTGGCGGCCGCGGGGCCGGCGAGGCCCTCGCTCAGTTCAAGGACACGGATGCCATGTAACGCCTGATCCATGGCCGCCCCAGCCTGTCGTGTCGAATGCCCCGACGACGATCTCGCGCGGGATGTGGTCCAGTAGGTGGCCGGTTTCCCGCATGCGTTGACCAGCATAGCCGCCCACCGGTTGACTTGCAGGGCACGCCCGTCGGTGACGGCACGGTGCCGCCCGCTGCAAGCCGCCCGCTATCAAAGTACTGATGATCAAGGACGCCGGGAGGCGCGAGTATGTTCACGCCACCGTGTGTGATCTCGTCGCCGCGGCGGGTCACCGCGAGGCGGCGATCGTCGCCGCACGGACAGCCCCGCCACAGGAAGCGAGCAGCATGGACTGGAACGACACGCCTGAGCAGGCCGGTTTCCGCGCGGAAGTCCGCAGCTTCATCGCACGGAATCTGCCCGCACGGTATCGCGAGGACGCCGAGGGCTTCCCGTCCCCGCACGACTGGCTCACTGACCGCAAACTCGGCGACGAGGAGGCGCAACGGGCCTCGGCGGAGTGGGTCGGTGCGCTCGCCGAGAGGCGGTGGACCGCCCCGCAGTGGCCCGAGGAGTACGGGGGCGTGGGCCTTGGCCCGATGGAACAGTTCATCTTCAAGACGGAGATGACCGAAGCGGCAGTCCCGCCGCCCGCCGCGGCTCAGGCCGACCCTGGCGTTTCGATGCTCGGTCCGACGCTGATGATCCACGGCACGGAGGAGCAGAAGAAGCAGCACATCCCGCGCATCCTTGCCGCGGAGGTGTTCTGGGCGCAGGGGTACAGCGAGCCGGGAGCCGGCTCGGACCTCGCCTCGCTGACCACTCGTGCAACGCGCGACGGCGACGAGTACGTCATCAACGGACAGAAGATCTGGACGTCCGGAGCACACCTCGCGGACTGGATCTTCGCCCTCGTCCGCACGGATCCTGAGCAGCCGAAGCATCGCGGCATCTCCTTCCTGGTGATGGATATGAAGACGCCGGGGATCAGCGTTCGCCCGCTGGTGAACATGGCGGACGAGCACCACTTCAATGAGACGTTCTTCGACAACGTCCGCGTGCCTGTCGGCAACCGCGTGGGCGAGGAGAACCGCGGCTGGTACGTGGGCATGACGCTGCTCGACCACGAACGGTCGAACGTTACCGCGGCCATCGCCGCGCGCCGCGACATCACGCGGCTC
>CAMDAY010000143.1 GCA_945888895.1 Dehalococcoides mccartyi
GGGTCGTCATCGAAGGCGCGCGCGAGGGTATCGGTCACGCGGTCGAAGTCCGTACGGGTGATCTTCCGCGTCGTGATCGAGCGGCGGTCGCGAGTGGGTTCGTTTAGGGTCGGCTCCCGTCGTAGGGCACGTGCTGGTGTGTAGGATTCTAGGTGCGGCCTACGGTCCGGTGGAGCCGTGCCCGCCGGTGCCGCGCTCGGTCTCATCGAGGGTGTCGACCTCGCGCCAGGCGATCGGGGCGACGCGGGCGACGACGAGCTGGCCGATGCGGTCGCCGTCGTTGATCGTCAGCGGATCGGCGCCGGGGAGGCGATAGAGCGTTGCCATGACCTCGCCGCGGTAGTCCGCGTCGAGGGTGCCGAAGATGGCGAGGATGCCGCGCGCGGACAGGCCGGAGCGCGGGCGCAGTTGCACATCGGTGCCCACAGGTGCAGCCATCGCGATGCCCGTTGGCACGCGCACCGGCATCTCGCCGACCTCGAGCGGGGCGTCGAGGCACGCGTAGATGTCGTAGCCGGTCGCGCCGGCGGTGCCGCGGGTGGGCACGCGCGCGCCGGGGCGCAGACGCACGAACTCGAGGACGATCGCGTCGCCCCAGGAGGGATCGAGGTGTCGGGTCATGGCGGTCGCTTCCAGCGGGGAGAGCCCGAGCCTAGCGCCCTCGGGCAGCGCGCGCAAAACGCCATGTAGAAGCGTGTAGAAGACGAAGGCCCCGCCGAAGCGGGGCCTTGCGTGATCATCGGTTGGACCGCGGTTACTCGGCGGCGGCTCCCGCGGCGGCGCGCTTGAGGCCCTTGCCCTTCTTCGGGGTCAGGATCTCCAGCGGGTAGACCTTCCGCTTGAGCATCTCGCGCGGCGGGTCGATGTAGATCGCGCTCCAGCCGCAGGCGGTCTCGCAAAGGCGGCAGCCGACGCATTTGCGCGGGTCGACGGTCGCCATGCCGTAGAAGTCGTGGTTGTTCGGCGCGTCCTGCAGAGACAGCGCCTCGAAGGGGCAGATGTTGATGCACAGCTCGCAGCCGGAGCCGATGCAGTTCTCCTCGACCACCTTCGCCAGCGGCAACTCGCGGCGGGGGAAGGTGCGGGCGAGGTCGCCCATCTCGTCAAGGATCGCCTCGGGCGGGCAGACCGCGCCACAGGCACCGCAGTCGATGCAGAGCTCCGCGTCGATGACGTGCAACTCGTTGCGCAGGCCGGAGATGGCCTCGACCGGGCACTTCTTCACACAGGCCGTGCAGCCGATGCAGGTCTCAATGATCTTGTAGGCCAACGCTGCGCCTCTCCGAACTGATCCCGGGGGTGAACCTTATCATCCAGCCGAGGAGTGAACAATTCGCGCAGGGTGGCCTGCGGCGAGCTATTGGAGGGGGCGAGCCCCCGCATGAGGGCGTTCACGTCCAGCGGCGGACGCAGCACCTGGACCCCGAGCGCGTCGAGGTCGTCGTCGCGGCCCCACTCCTCGGCGAGCAGCACGATGCGCGGCTCGGGGGCGGCGTCACGGAGGGTGCGCGCCAGGGTGGCGAGGGGGACTGGGGTGCCGCCGGCGACGATGATCTCGTAGCGCGCTTGCTTTGCCCAGCGGATTGCCGACTGCGGGTCGGCCATCAGGTCCACGCTCAATCCGAGCTCCTGGAGGATGAGCATGGTCGCCAGCTCAGCACGGGGATCCGCGAGGCAGACGAGGGCCGCCCCCCGCGCCGAGAGCCCTCGACGGGAGCGTGGTGCGTCATGCGCGGCGTTGGAGCGTTCCACGGCGGGCTGCTTTCTCTGATCCCTGATCTGGTTATCGGCACGTCGGGCACCCTGAGCAGGACCGAGCAGGACGCCGAGCAGTCCGCGGCGCACTGGTACCATCGAGGCATGACACGCGCGAGCCTCGCCCGTTTCTTGCGCCTCCATCCCGCACGTCTGATCGCCGCCCCGCGCGTCGAGGTCATCTCGACGAACGAGCGCGAGATCGGCCTGGCGGTGCATGGGCTGGTCTGCGGCGTCTGCGCCGCGCGCACGGAAGCGGCGCTGCTCGCGACACCCGGCGTCGATGCGGCGTGCGTCGACCTCGACGCCGGGACGGCGCGCGTGACGATGGCCCACGGCGCGCCGGTGAGCGCAGACGCGATGCAGCGGTCGCTGGAGCGCGTGGTGGTGGCGATGCCGCTGCGGCGCGGCATCGAGCGGATGATGACGGCGTGGTGGTCGAGGCGGGGGGGCGCACCGATCGCGGGAGGACGAGGCAGATGAGCAAGACGAAGCAGCCCGGGCCGATCCAGATCGGCGGCCACGTCTCCTCGGCCGGCGGCATCTTCACCGCCATCGGACGCGCGCAGGAGATCGGTGCGGAGGCGGCGCAGATCTTCGTGTCGCCGCCGCAGACATGGCGTGCCACGCAGCACACCGACGAGGCGATCGCGAAGTTCCGCGAGGAGCACGCCGCGTCGAAGCTCGGCGAGGTGTGGGTGCACAACATCTACCTTGCGAACCTCGCGACCGAGACGCCCGAGCAACTGGCGAACTCGATCGGGTCGGTGGTGAACGCGCTGACCGTGGGCGCTGCGGTCGGTGCGAAGGGTGTGGTGCTGCACACGGGGTCGCACCGCGGCGGCGGGATGGCACCCGTGCTCGACCAGGTCACCGACGCGCTCAAGCGCATCCTCGACGCGACGCCGGACATCACCCTCGCGCTGGAGACGATGGCGGGGCAGGGCGGCGCGATCGGCAAGGAGTTCGAAGACCTTGGCGTGCTGTTGCGCGCCGTCGACTCGCCGCGGTTGCAGGTGTGCCTCGACACGTGTCACACGTTCGCCGCCGGCTACGAGCTACGGACACCCGAGGGCGTCGAGGCGACGATGCGCGCCTTCGACGATGCGATCGGCGTCGAGCACCTCGCGGTGGTGCACGCGAACGACTCGAAGATGCCGCTCGGTAGCCTGCGCGATCGCCACGAGAACATCGGCGACGGTCACATCGGCACGGACGGCTTTCGCGCGATCCTCGGGCACCCCGCATTCGCCGGGAAGGCGTTCATGCTCGAGGTCCCCGGCATCCCGACGGAGGCGAAGCCGAAGGGCGACGGCCCTGACGCGGAGAACATCAAGCGCCTGCAGGCGATCCGCGATCAGGTGGCGAGTTAGGGACGTACGCCCGCGTGCCCGCGCTACGCGCGGGGCAGAACCCCCAACCCAACCCTCCCCCGTATAGGGGGAGGGTGCGAACCCGAGGGAGTCGGAACGACGCTCAGAACCCTCGCCCATTCATGGGAGAGGGCAGGGTGAGAGTTTCTGCTTTCGGGATGCGGCGAGGGCGCGCGTTCCCTCGGCGCGGCTAGGAGCCGCGAGCGGGGCGCCAGTCGGGGGGCGACGGGCGCACCGTGCGAGGGGTGCCGGCCATCGCGCGGAACTCGTCCTCCCAATGCAGCACTTCGAAGATGAGCATTGGCGTGATCGCGCCGGTCTGGGTCGGGAGCTGCGGATCCGCCTCGAAGATCGCCATCAGGCGCTCGGCCATCGCCGCGTGATCCATGTCGGCGTCGCCCACGTCCTCGCGGACCTGGCGCTCCGTCGCGATGACGAGGTCGCAGAACTCGGACGGCACAAAGGCGCCGACATCGTCGCTGAGCATCTCAGCGATCCAGTCGGCGCCTTCGCGATCGAGGTCCTGGTCAGTCACCAGTGATCGGCGCTGTCGGGCGGGTCTAGGAGGCCCACTCGCCGCGGCCGGTGACGCGCGAGACGTCGATGTCGACGCTGATGCGCTGCTCGCCCGGCTGCAAGTTCGCGTAGTCCGCGCCGGTGAACTTCCGCGCGACGCTGTTGATGTGCTCGTTCGTGGTGTCGTCGATGATCGTGGCGGTACCCTCGATGACCGCGAACTCCATCGGGTTGTCGGGGTTCTGCACGGACACCATGATCCGGTTGTCGCGCACGAGATTGCGGCCCTTCTGACGCGCGTTGTTCGTGTTGAAGCTCGGCTTCCCGTTGTGGACGTCCATCCACACCAGCGTCACCTGCGGCGAGCCGTTCTTGTTCATGGTGATCACGTGGCCAAGCGCCTTCTTCTCAAGGAGCGCCTTCAACGCGGGTGAAACATCCATCGGTTCGTTCCTTCTCTATGTCTGTAACGGCAGTACTCGCGCACGTCGCGCGTCCGTACGGCCGATCGCTATGGGTGCATGGTACCGCGTGATCCCCCTTGGAAAGGAGATTCGACCATGCGCGACTTCGGACGCTGGGACGCAGAAGAGCGACGAAGAGAAGTGGGGCGACAGGTCGAACAACTCTGACGACAAGTCCGATAAGTCCAAGACCGGCTGGGGCCGCCAGATCTAGGCCCCGCTGAACGTCGGGCACGCCAGCGATGACCCCGGCGACGAGAGGCGCGGCCGTTAGCTCGAGCATCACGCACGCCGCAGGTGTCGGCGAGGCTCGCTACAGCTGCTTCAGCAGCGCCTGCAGCTCGCGCCACTCGCCGGGCGACATGCCAGCGCTCGTGGCGTCGAGGGTTTCGCCCGCGAGCTGACGGCGCACCGCGTCGAGCGCCTGCTCCGAGAGGGCGGCGCCGCCGAGCCGGTAGTTCCTGAACGCGCTGTAGGTCATCGGCGCCCAGCGCTCGAGGATCTCGTTGATGCGCTCGCCGTAGGCGCGGATCTCCCACTGGGCGTGCGGGTCAACGCGCAGGCGGAGGAAGTGCATCAGGTTGTGCAGGTCGGTCTTCCAGTACCACTGCGTGTAGAAGTTCAGCGACAGGTTCATGCGCGCCAGTTCGCGCGCGATGCCTGGTCGGTCGGGGTCAGCGGGCTCGCCCTCGGGCGTCTCGTTCAGCAGCTCGTCGTAGTGCGCGTAGGCGCGCTCGGCGTCGTCGCGGAGCAGTTCCTGCACGCGCGATGCCTCCTCGAGGCTCAACGCCGCGCCACGGCCCTGCCGGTTCGAGGAGGACTGCACGCCGATGTGCTCCGCCGCCGGGATGTAGAACTCCTTGTCGAGGATGGAGTAGCGCGCGGAGTACTCGTTCACGTTCGCAGTACGGTGGCGGATCCACTGGCGCGCCACGAAGATGGGCAACTTCACGTGCAGCTTGATCTCGCACATCTCAAACGGCGAGGTGTGCCAGTTCCGCATGAGGTAGTTGATGAGGCCCTGGTCGTCCCTCGAACGGCGCGTGCCGCTGCCGTAGGAGACGCGTGCGGCCTGAACGATCGCGGCGTCGTCGCCCATGTAGTCGATGACACGCACGAAGCCCTTGCCGTCGCCGAGGACGGGGAGCGCCTCGTAGAGGATCTCTTCCATCGCGGGGACGGTGGCGCGGCGGGTGGTGTAGGTTTGCGCCCGCAGCGCGTCGACCTCGGCCTGCTGTTCCGGCGAGAGCGGGTGCGGATCGGTCGAGGAGATATCGGACATAACGCGCTCCCACAGGCGTCCGCGCGCGCATCGGCGGGGACATGGCTGTTCGTCAGGACTCGAACGGGAGGGGAGACCACCAGCGTACCCGCCGAGGCGCGCGCGGGACAGTGCCGACCGGCAGGCCCTCGGCGGCGTCGGCGGCTAGATGCGCCCGGAGCCGAGCTTGCTCGTGCGGGGGCTCGAGGCCGGGCCACCGTGCGTCCAGAGGCCGCAGGCCGTCTCGACATCCTCCAGGAACGGCCCGACGCACTCCTCGCCCTCACGCACGATGTGCGTGCAGCGCATGGAGTACGGGTCGCGTCGGCTGGGGTCGAGGCCGCGCTTCAGCCAGACGCAGTCGATGGCCATGCGCGGTTTCGGATTCGGTGGAGTCATCACGCCCACTATGAACCAGCGCCGCCGTTGACGCATTACTGCGCGGTTTCGT
>CAMDAY010000144.1 GCA_945888895.1 Dehalococcoides mccartyi
TAGCGGCGAGTCATGACGAAAGTATGAACCGCACGGACGGGACGAAGCCGGGTCGCCGCCTCGGGTGCGAGTCAGGTCGAGGTGGCCGCGTGGGCGGCCCACCCCTGCCCCTCCCGGCGCGGGAGGGGTTCAGAAGGAAGAGAACCAAGTGTGAGGAGCTGCGCCCCTCACACTCCCGGCGGAACTCGATGTGGCCGCATCAGGTCAGTGCGCGTGATTCGCGCCGTCTTGTAAGAGACTCAGAACCCTCGCCCCCTTCGAGGGGGAGAGGGCAGGGTGAGGGCTCCGTCCAGGGTGCGAAGCACCCTCGGTGCCCGGGGGAGCGCGAGGGCGAAGTCCTCGCCATTCATCCCCCTTCCCGCGCAGGGAAGGGGGCAGGGGGATGGGCCGCCCCACGCTGCCACCTCGACGAGACTCGCGTCCGAGGACGCCCCGCCCCCCAAGGCGCGCGCCCCGCGGCTACTCGACGCCGCGCTCGCGCTCCACGAGGAAGCGCGCCAGCTCTGCGCCGCCCGGCGCGTCCTTGTCGTCCTTGAACGGGGCGAGGGCGCGGAAGATCTCCTCGGCGGCCTGGTGGGTGCCGGACGGGAGGCCCGCCGCCTCGAACGACGCGGCGATCTCCTGCATCTCCCCGACCCACCGCCAGGCCTTCTGCGCCGCCCCGCCGAGGCGCGCCGAGCGGTCGATGAGCTCCGGCTGCGACTGCGCCCACTCCTTGAGCAGCGCCCCATGGACGCCTTCCGCGAGCGCGAGCGCCTCGATGTTCACGAGCAGCGCGCTCGTCCCCTTCGTCCACGCGGCGTACGCCATCTTCAGCGCGGAGGCCGCGCCGACGGGCGCATCGAGGATCACGATCTCCAGCGGGCCGCCGACCAGCATCCGCGCGGCGCGTGGCGCCTCCGCGCCCGACAGGTACAGCCGCGTCCGGCCGGGCTGCCACGGCGGGCCGCCGATGATGCCGCCGTCGACGAAGTCTGCGCCCGTCTGCTCGATGCGCTCCGCGATGCGGCGCGCCGTCGCCGGGCTGATGGCGTTCGCGTCGAGGTAGATCTTGCTGTAGCCGAGGTTGGTGATCTCCTCGGCCATCTCCTCTGCCGCGTCGGGCGGGCAGACCGAGAGCACCATCTGCGCGCGGTTCACAAGGCTGTTGATCCACCCGGTGTCCTCGAGGCCCGCCTCCTCGGCGCGGCGCACCGTCGCGTCGCTGCGGCCATCGCTGCACCACAGCACCTCGGCGCCCGCCGCGACGCATGAGGCGCCGACCGCCGCCCCCATCTCCCCGGGATGCACGAGGCCGATCGTGGACCTCGACGCGCGCGCGGCATCATCGGGCGTCGGCGCGCCGTACCAGCGCAGGTCGGAGTCGGGCGGGAAGTTCAGCGGATCGGCCATCGGGGACCTCGAGGCTCAGGCGCGGGGTGGCAGGTACGACCATTATCCCGCCTGTAGGATGAGGACGCACAACAGATGTCTTCTTGGCGCTCCTGCCGGGTATACCCAGCCCGCACCGCTCCAGACCTGCGGGCTTCGAGGCCCGGAGGCAGAAAATCGGAGAACCGATGATCACCGTGCTTGCGAGAGTCACCGCCCGCCCCGGCCGCGAGGAGGAACTGCGCGCGATGCTCGAGGCGCAGGTCGCGAACGTCCGCCGCGAGGAGCCCCACACCGTCTCCTACGCCGTCTACCGCGACGCCGCCGACCCGCTGGTCTTCTGGTTCCTCGAGCAGTACGAGGACGAGGCCGCCCGCGCGCTCCACAGCAGCGCCCCACACATCCGCGCCGACATCGCCCGCCTCGACGCCCTCAGCGACGGCGCTGCGCTCTGGGACGTGGAGGTCGTCGGAGAAATGCGGCGGTGACCAGCGAGGGGCCGAGGCGTCCGCCCGGCGTGCTGGTCCGCCTCTCGGAGCAGGCCGACCTCGACACCCTGTTCCCGATCTACTGCGAGGTCATGGCGACTACGTTACGCAGACGTACGGCGCGTGGGACGAGGCCGAGCAGCGCTGCGCCTACTTCGAGGGCTTCCCGGTCGGCCGCGCGCAGGTGATCCTCCACGGCTACGACATCGCCGGTGCGATCGACTGCCAGCGCCACCGCGACCGCTGGACGATCAACAACATCGAGATCGCGCCGGAGTTCCAGAACCTCGGCATCGGCACGTGGCTCATCACCCGCCTGCTCCAGCAAGCCCACGGCGAGGGCGTCCCGGTCGACCTCGAAGTCCTCAAGGTGAACCTCGGCGCCCGACGGCTGTACGAGCGGCTGGGGTTCACGGTCACCGGACAGACGGACACGCACTGGCAGATGCGGAGCACGACACCCCCTGCGGCCGACCAGTAGCGGCGTCCGCTTGCACGAGCGGTCTATGCTTCCGCGCAATCCATACTTGGAGAGGGGTAATTCGATGAGGCTTGGGCAGCGGATGGCCGCAGCGATCGGGATCGCAGCAGTGGTGACGGCGATGGGGATGAGCACGCTCGGGACGTTGAGGGCGCAGGCGCAGACGCCTCCCGCGCTCGCGGCATGCCCGGCGGACCTGAAGATCGCGGTCACGCCACCGACGGCGGCAGCGCCGACGACCGTGAGCGCCACGCTCACGCCCACGCTGAATCTGAAGGCCGCCGCGCTGGGCGACGTCGCGTCGTTCCACGTCCACTACTACGTGGACATCGACCCGACGAAGGTGCTGAAGGCCGGGACGCCGATCCCGGCCGGCGACCCGAAGATCATCCACGGCGCAGCACTGACGCAGGACGTCGGCGCGCTCACCCCCGGATCGCACACGGTCTGGGTCGTCGTCGGCCAGGTCTCGCACCAGGCCTGCGGCGGCACGGACGGCAACATCATCGTCGGCAGCACGACGTTCACCGTGGCGGCTGCTGCCGCAACGGCGGCGGCGCCGGCCCCGGGCAAGACCGGCACCGCCGGCCTCCAGGCCGCCACGACCGGGATGGTCCTCCCGCTGACCGTGCTCGGCCTCGCGCTGCTCGGTGTCGCGGCTGCCCGTCGAGCCACGCAGCAGTAGCACGCGCGACGTATCCCGCCTCCGGGCGGACACAAAGAAGGGCGCTCCCTCGCGGGAGCGCCCTTCTTTGTGTAAGCGAGCCGTCGAGGTGACCTCGGCTAGTCCTTCTTGATCTGGGCGCTCGAGGAGGCCTGCGTGCCGCTGGTGCTGGTCAGCCAGCCGAACTTCTGCGGCTTGCGGCGCGCCTCCGGGTCCAGCGGGACGTTGATCAGCGTCGGGCCGTTGTGGGCGAGCGCCGTCTTCAGCGCGGCGTCCAACTCCTCGGGCGTGGTGGCGTTGACGCCCTTGCCGCCGAGGCCCTGCATCATGATGTCGTAGCGCGCGCCCAGGCTCATGCCGCCGACCGGCTTCTGTGCACCCTCGAACAGCTCGGCTTTGTGGCCGCCGATGCCGCCGTTGTTGAAGACGACCCAGGTGATCGGCAGGTTGTAGCGGACGGCCACCTCGCACTCGGTGCCGGCGAAGCCGAACGCGCCGTCGCCCTGCAGGCAGAGCACCGGCTTGCCCGTCTCCACCGCCGCGCCGATGGCGAAGCCGTGGCCGAGGCCCATCGACCCGAAGGACCCGGCGTCCAGGCGCGTGCGCGGCAGGTAGTTGTTCAGCACGGAGCGGCTGATGTCCATCGTGCTCGCACCCTCGACGACCATGATCATCTCGGGGGGGATCGCCTCGGCGATCGAGCGCAGCGCGCGGTAGTAGCCGATGGGGTTCGACTCCTCCTGCATCATGCCCTGCACGGCTTCCTCGTTGTTGCGGGCCTCGGCCTTGACCTGCGCCAGCCACTCGGAGTCCTGCGGGAAGGTCCACGGCTCGCGGTCCAGGACATCGAGCATCTGGCCGATCGTCGCCTTCGCGTCGCCGATCATCGCCACCTCGGAGGGGACGTTGACGCCGATCTCCTCGGGGTTGATGTCCAACTGGATGACGCGCACGCCCTCCTTGAGGCGGGGCGGCAGGCCGAAGTGGAGCATCCAGTTCATGCGTGCGCCCATCAGCAGCACCATGTCGGCGTTCTGCAGGATGAACGAGCGCGCGGCTGCGGCGGCCTGGGGGTGGTCGTCGGGCAGGATGCCCTTCGCCATCGGCATCGCGAGGAACGGGAGGCCGGTCTTCTCGACGAAGGCGCGCATCTCCTGCTCGGCGCGCGAGTACGCGATGCCCTTGCCGATGATGATCAGCGGCTGCTCCGCCGTCTTCATCGCGGCGATCGCGGCCTCGACGTCGCGCGGGTCGGCGGGCTGACGTCGCGGCTCGGGCACGCGCGGCGCCCACTGCACACGATCCTCGTCGACGCTGCCCGCGATGATGTCGCCCGGCAGGTCGAGGTAGGACGGGCCGGGGGTGCCGTACAGCGACTTCTTCACCGCCTCCGCGATGTAGATCGGGATGCGCTCGATCATCTCGACGCGCTCGGCGTACTTCGCGAATGGGCGGAGCGAGGTGAGCTGGTCGGCCTCCTGGAAGAAGCCCATCGAGTGCCCGGACTGCTCGTACGACCCGCCGAGGAGCAGCATCGGCCAGCGGTTGGACCACGCGTTGGCGAACGCGGCGACCGCGTTCAGCACGCCGGGCCCGGACACCGCGAGCGCCGCGCCCATGCGGCCGCCGATGAACGAGACGGCCTGCGCGGCATACGTCGCGGGCATCTCGTGGCGCATGCCGGTGTAGGTGAGCCCCTCGGCCTGGCAGGCGTTGGCGATCCCGGTCACCGGGATGCCGACGACGCCGAAGATCTTGTCGATGCCCTGCGTCTTCAGGGAGCGGGCAATGATCTGCTCGCCGGTCAGTTGAGCCATGAGGAGTCCCCTTCGTAACGGCTCGCGGGCGCGAGCGCGGCGTGGCCTGCGCGAGGTGCGCCGAGGCCGTCTTGCTGGCGGCCTCGCGGCGGGGATACGCGCGACCGGATGTCCGAGATTCTGCGGGGCGAATGGTACACGCCTCGGGCGATCTCGTCCCGAGGCGGGGGCTGGTCGAGGTAACGAGCGGTGCGGAGGTGCTGTGGAGGGCGGCCCACCCCTACCCCTCCCGGCGCGGGAGGGGTTCAGAAGGAGAGGAACCAACCGTGAGGAGCTGCGCCCCTCACACTCCCGGCGGAATCCGATGTGGCCGCGCCATGTCGGGTGCGAGTGATTCGGACCGTCGCCGAAACGGGATGGTGCAGACGCTCCCGACGATCGGGATCCTCAAGGGGCGAAGCCCTTTGAACTTCATCCCCCTTCCCGCGCAGGGAAGGGGGCAGGGGGATAGGCCGCCCTACGCTGCCACCTCAACGAACCTCGCGACCGAGGGCGTTCCACACGGCGGGGCGGCGCGGGTATCCCGCGCATCTAGCCCCTAGCGGAATACCGCGAGCGCCTGCTCGCGGTGGATGCGGTCATGCGCAGCGCAGCGGGCGAACCAGCCCGCGTAGTTCAGCTCGCCGTACACCTCGTGCGCCACGGTGAGCGCCTCGTCGGCACGCTCGGGGACGCGCGACGGGAGGACGAGGAAGCTCGCGGACGCCTCGACCAGCGCGTGGCGCGCTTCGAGCAGCGTCGAGGGCGGGTCGGGCGGGAGGTAGCCGCGCGGGTGCTTGGCGGCGACGCGGCCCTGCGCGATCGACTCGATGACCTCCTCGACGTTCCGCGTCCAGCCGAGGACGTGCTGCGTCACCTGGAGCACGTTCCACTCCGCCGGGTCGTCACCGGGGTGGCGGAGCGCGTCGGCCTCGCTCACGCCCTCGATCGCTGCGAGGAACGCGGCGCG
>CAMDAY010000145.1 GCA_945888895.1 Dehalococcoides mccartyi
GCCATCGACGGCCCGACGGCATCGGGCAAGAGCGTCGTCGGCCGCGCGTTGGCCGACCTGCTCCACCTCGGGTTCTTCGACACCGGGTTGATGTACCGCGCGTGCACGCTCGCCGTCCTCGAAGCTGGCGTCGACCCGAACGACGAGGCTGCCGTTGCTGCACTGATCCTCGAACTCGACCTCGACGTGCGCTGGCCCGAGCCCAACGACCCGCGCATCCTGCTCACCGGCGTCGATGTGACCCCGAAGCTGCGCGCCGCGCTCATCGAGCAGAACGTCTCGCTGATCTCGCGCATCGAGGACGTGCGACACGAGCTCGTCCGTCGCCAGCGCGCGATCGCCAACCGCGAACCCGTCGTGATGGCGGGCCGGGACATCGGGACGCGCGTGCTGGTCGAGGCGCGGACGAAGGTCTTCCTCGACGCCTCGACCGAGATCCGGGCACGCCGCCGGCTGGGGGAGGAGCAGGTCGAAGGACGTGCCTCGACGTTCGAGACCGTCCTCGATGCCACGCGCCGCCGCGACGAGCTGGACAACACGGGCCACCGCGCCGTGAAGCGCGAGCAGGCCGCTGAGGGCGCGCTGATCATCGACACCGACGCGATCGGCATCGACGAGGTGGTCACGCAGTGCGCGGAGCTGTACCGGCAGGTCAACGCCCTCTCGTAGCCGCCACGCCGAGGAGGGACGCTCCCGATGCGCGCACGCCTCTCCCGCCTTGCCTACGCTGCCTCGACCGCCCTGACGCGGCTCGTGCTCTTAGCCTTCGCGCGCCTGGAGGTGGTCGGTGAGCAGCGCGTCCCGGTGAACGGGCCGCTGATCGTTGTCTCGAATCACATCGACCTGCTCGACCCGCCCCTCGTGGCTGCGTGCCTGTACCGCCGCGTCCATCCGATGGCGAAGCGTGAGCTGTTCGAGATCCCGCTGATCGGCTGGTTCTTCCACGCATACGGAGCGTTCCCGGTCCGTCGCTTCTCGGCTGACATGGGTGCACTCCGCGTCGCGCGGAACTTCCTCCGAAGCGGCGAGGCCGTCCTGATCTTCCCGGAGGGCACGCGGGGAAACATGGTGGGCGACATCACCACCCTGCGCCCGGCGTTGCCGGGGGCGGCCGTCGTCGCCCAACTGTCCGAGGCGCTGGTCGTCCCGGTCGCGATCACCGGCAGCAAGGTGAAGCTGCCCGGCGTGTTCGTGCAGTGGCTGACCAGCAGCCGTCCCGTGATCCGCGTCGAGTTCGGCGAGCCGTTCGTGATCAAGGCGCCATCACAGGGTGGCGGATCGCCCGAGGAGGAGACCGACCGACTGATGCGGCGGATCGCCTCGATGCTGCCGGAGAGCCACCGCGGCGCGTACGGCGCGGGCAGTGAAGGCACGGTGGTCGTGCAGCGCGAGGCGCGCGAGCGCCCGACGCGCGCGGGCAGCGCCGTGGCGGACGAGACGCCCGCGGAGTAGCCACCCGCCTCGGCTCCTGGGCGACGGTCGCGGTACACTGGTCGAGGCGGGCGATCAGGAGCACCTCATGTGTGGCATCGTCGGTTACACCGGGCACCGCCCCGCCGGGCCGATCGTCCTCGACGGTCTGCGACGGCTCGAGTACCGCGGCTACGACTCCGCTGGCATCGCCCTCTTCGACGATCACAACGAGCTCTACGTCGCCCGCGCCACCGGCAAGCTGGATGCACTGCTCCAGCGCGTTGAAGGTACCCTGCCGCCCGCGATCTCCGGCATCGGGCACACTCGCTGGGCCACCCACGGCGAGCCCAGCGACCGCAACGCGCACCCGCACCTCGACCCGGACGGCAACGTCGCCGTGGTCCACAACGGCATCGTCGAGAACTTCGAAGACCTGCGCCTGCGCTATGCGCGCGGCCCGTTTCTCTCCGACACCGACACCGAGGTTCTCGCGCACATGCTCGCGACCCGCATCGAGGCGGGCGACGACCTGCTGGACGCGATGCGCGCGGTGGTCGTCGAGGCGCACGGAGCCTACTCGATCGTCGCGATCGCGCGGCATGATCCGGGCCGCATCGTCGCCGCGCGCGTGGGCAACGCGGGAGGGATCGTCGTCGGTGTCGGCGATGGCGAGCACCTGCTCGCATCCGACCTGAGTGCGCTGCTGCCGCACACACGCAATGTCACGTTTCTCGAGCCCGGCGAGTTCGTCGACATGCGAGCCGACAGCATCGCCTACTTCGACGACGCAGGCGCGCCGATCACGAAGCGCATCGAGGTGCTCCCGTACGACCCGGTCGCGGCGGTGAAGGGCCCGTACAAGCACTTCATGCTCAAGGAAATCTTCGAGCAGCCCGACGCGGCGCTCGACGCGATCCGCGGGCGCTACCAGACTCGCCCCGCGCACGTGGAGTTCGAGGGTCTGCCGCTCGACGAGGCGCGCGCGAAATCGCTGACGCGCGTCGTGCTCGTCGGAATGGGCACCTCGATGCACTCTGCGATGGTCGGACGGCACTACATCGAACGCTTCGCTCGCCTGCCTGCCGAGGTCGATAACTCCGCGGAGTTCCGCTACCGGCAGCCGGTCCTCGATCAGAACACGCTGGTCGTCTCGATCGCGCAGTCCGGCGAGACCGTGGACACACTGGCCGCGATGGACGAGGCGCGCCGCGCGGGGTGCCTCCAGATCACGCTGTGCAACACGCCCGGTGCCCAGACCACGCGCGTAGCGGACGGCACGATCCTCTTGCGCGTGGGGCCGGAGATCGCCGTCGCCAGCACCAAGACGATGCTCGCCTCCATGCTGCTGCTGCACGGCCTTGCGCTGCACCTCGGGCGGCTCCGAGGAACGCTCGACCCCGCGGTGGAGGCGCAGCAGATCGAGGCGGCGCTGCACCTGCCGGCGGCGATCGGCGAGATGCTGGCGAGCGCCTCGCTGATCGAGGAGATCGCGGGCCGCTACGCGCAGGACGAGAACTTCCTGTTCCTCGGTCGCGGCCTCGGCTACCCGATTGCCCTCGAGGGGGCGCTCAAGCTGAAGGAAGTCTCCTACATCCACGCGGAGGGATATGCCGCCGGTGAGATGAAGCACGGCCCGATCGCGCTGATCGATGAGCACATGCCGACGCTGGCGATCTCCCCCCGCGACGAGGTCTTCGACAAGATGCGCTCGAACATCGAGCAGGTGCGCGCCCGGCGCGGTCGCGTCATCGCCGTCGTCTCTAAGGGTGACCGGAGTCTGGTCGGCGTGGCGAACGACATCATCGAGCTGCCAGAGGTCGACCCGCTCCTTGCGCCAATTGTGACGGTGGTGCCGCTGCAACTGCTGGCGTACTACATCGCCACCCATCGCGGCGCAGACGTGGACCAGCCGCGCAACCTCGCGAAGACCGTCACCGTCGAGTAGTTAGCGGTCGTCCTGGTCATCGACGCGCGGCGGAGTGTCCGGGTCGGCATTCTCGTGCCGGGGGCCGAGCGCTACACTCGGCATCGCCACCGCTGCCGTCGTGTCCGGAAGTCGCGCGTGTCCGCGCGCGAGGCGCTCTCGCAGCAGGCCACCGTCCTCCGGGTCATCCCATGCCTTGCGGGGCCCCAGGTGGGTCGGTGCGACCTCGCCGCGCTGCCGGCGGCGCAGACGACTGTACAGGAGCACACCGACGACCAACCCCGCGATGACGGCGGCGGGGATCACCGCGAAGAGCACCAGCCGCCTTCGCGTCGCCGCGCCCGCCCTCACTTCATCGGCGGCGTTCGCGGGGATCGCCGCGCTCACGGACAGGATCTCGACGCCGGTCTTCTTCGACCACGCGGCGACCTGATTCTGGGTGACGTTCGCGAGGCGGACCGTGGCCGCCGGAAGGCCCGCGCCTGCCTGCAGCACACCGAATCCACAGCCCTGCGGCGCCGGATCGGGCACCTCTGACAGGTCGACGGCAGTCGCCGGGCCGTTGTTCGCATGCAGGTGGACCAGCGCGGCGCCGTTCGGCGCGCAGTGGTCGTTGGACTCAGCCCGGAACTGCTCGAACGGCAGCAGCTTGCCGTTGTAGTCGACCACGTTGATCGCCACCGTGGCCTGCTGCGCCACGACGCGGCTGCTCGTCATCGACAGCGACAGCGCGACCGCCACCAGCAGGACAATCCCGACGACACGCACAGGTGCCGTTGATGATCCTCGTGCCCGGCGCGTGATCGTCGCGCCTATCGCGCTGCGAGCGCCGCCTGAGCAGCCGCGAGTCGCGCGATGGGCACGCGGTAGGGGCTGCACGAGACGTAGTTGAGCCCAGCCTCGTGGCAGAAGGCAACGGAAGGCGGATTGCCGCCGTGCTCGCCGCAGATGCCGACCTTCAGGTCGGGCTTGGTCGCGCGGCCCTTGGCGATCGCCATCTGGATCAGGCCGCCGACGCCTTCGCGGTCGAGCTCGACGAACGGGTCCCGCTCCAGCACGTGCTGCTTGATGTAGGAGGGCAAGAACCGCCCGGCATCGTCGCGGGAGAGGCCGAACGTGGTCTGAGTCAGGTCGTTGGTACCGAATGAGAAGAAATCGGCGTGCTGCGCGATGCGATCGGCAACGACGCATGCGCGGGGCAGCTCGATCATCGTGCCGACCGTGTACGGGATCGTGCAGTCGCGCTCTTCGAGGACCTTGTCCGCCGTCTCCTCGGTGAGCTGACGGAGCTCTTGAAGCTCGGCCTCGATGCCCACGAGCGGGATCATGATCTCCGGCTCGACATCGATGCCCTCGGAGCGGAGGTCGCAGGCGGCCTCCATGATCGCTCGGACCTGCACCTCGTAGATCTCGGGGTACGTGATGGCGAGGCGAACGCCGCGGTGGCCGAGCATCGGGTTGAACTCGCGCAGGCTCTCGACGCGGCGCTCGACATCGGCGCTGCGCAGGCCGAGGGCCGACGCCAGTTCCGTGATCTCTTGCGTCGTGTGCGGCAGGAACTCGTGCAGCGGCGGGTCGAGTAGGCGGATGGTGACGGGAAGTCCCGCCATTGCCTTCAGGATCCCGTGGAAGTCCTCGCGCTGGAACGGCAGGATCTTCTGGAGCGCCGCGCGGCGCTCGGTCTCCGTCTGCGACAGGATCATCTCCCGCACCGCGAGGATGCGGTCGGCGCCGAAGAACATGTGCTCCGTGCGGCACAGCCCGATCCCCTCCGCGCCGAAGGCACGAGCGCGCTCGGCGTCCTCGGGCGTGTCGGCGTTGGCGCGAACCCTGAGGGTGCGCGCAGCATCGACCCACTCCATGAGCCGGTCGTACTCGGGCGGGAAGACGGCTTCCGCGAGCGGCAGCGCGCCCAGCATCACCTCGCCGGTGGTGCCGTCCACGCTCAGGACATCGCCCTCGCGGACGACGACATCGCCGCGTCCGGGGACGTTCACTGTGAACTCGCGGTGCGCGTAGTCGATCTCCAGGGAGGCGCAGCCGGTCACGCAGCACTTGCCCATGCCGCGTGCCACGACCGCAGCGTGCGAGGTCATCCCGCCACGCGCCGTCAGGATCGCGGAGGCGTCCTTCATGCCCTCGATGTCCTCGGGGCTGGTCTCGTCGCGCACGAGGATCACGTCCTCGCCGCGCGACGCCCACTGCACCGCGTCACCGGGGGTGAACACGACCTTGCCGACCGCGGCACCGGGCGACGCCCCCAGGCCCTGCGTGAGCACGATCCGCGCGTGGTATCCCGGCGCGTTCTTGTCGAACACCGG
>CAMDAY010000146.1 GCA_945888895.1 Dehalococcoides mccartyi
GTTTCGCATCCGGTCGCTGACCTCCGACGTGCTGCGTGGCTCTGGCTACAACGTCTCGGTCGCGTGCTCCGGGTTTGACGCGATCGAGATTGCCACGGCGCTGCGGCCTGAGCTGGTCATGTTGGACGTGAACATGCCGGGGTTCGATGGCTGGGCCACGCTCGCTCAGCTGCGGTCGAGCTGCCCGAAGATCAAGGTCCTCATGATGAGCGGCGCCGACCATGCCGAAGAGGCAGACGAGCGCGAGGCGGTGGCGTTCCTCGAGAAGCCATACTTCTCAGCGGACATCCTCGGTGCCGTGGCGCTTGCGATAGGCGACGCGCCCGGCGCACCGTCGCGCCACGCCGCGTAGCGCTACAGCAGGTGCGCTACAGCCAGCCGAGCCCGACGGCCGTCAGCACCGCGCACCCAAGCGCAACGCGGTACCAGATGAACGCGTCCAGCGAGCGCGTCTGGATGTACTGCATCAGCACGCGGATCACCACCATCCCCGTGAGCGCCGAGGTGGTCGCGCCCACGGCGAGCAGCCCCCACGAGACCGGCTCCTGGTTGCTGATTGCGCTGCCCAGCGTCAGCACGGCCGCTCCCGCGACGGCGGGTGCCGAGAGCATGAACGAGAAGCGCGCCGCCGCGGGACGGTCGAAACCGAGGCCGCGTGCTGCGGCGATGGTGATGCCGGACCTCGACGTACCGGGGATGAGCGCGACGGCCTGGGCGAGGCCGATCACGATCGACCGCCGCGCGTTCACATCACGGAGCTCGAGGTACTGACCACCGACGCGGTCCGCGAACCAGATGACCCCCGAGAAGAACAACAGCGAGACGCCCACGGCCGCAGGCGCGCGGAAACAGTCCTCCAGCGTGTCCTTGAGCAGCGCCCCGACGACCACCGCGGGCACCGTCGCGACCACGATCCAGAGACCTAGCCGCGACGGCGCACTCCAGCGATCGATGCGTGCGCGATGCCGAGGCACGTCGGCCACCAGCGACACGGCGATCGAGGCCCAGTCGCGCCAGAAGTAGATCAGCACCGCGAGCAGCGTGCCGATGTGCAGTCCGACATCGAACGTCAGAGACGACACCTGGTCGCCGATCAGGTGCGGCGCGAGGACGAGGTGGCCGGACGACGAGATCGGGAGGAACTCGGTGAGCGCCTGGAGCAGGCCGAGGAAGATCGCGCGGAGGTAGCCCGCGAGGCTGGCATCCATCGCCCGAGGCTACGCCGCGCTCACCGGGGCGTCGAGGAATCGGTCAGGGAATTCAGGTCAGTTCCCGATACGGATCGCGGGTCGGTGCGACTGCGGAAGGTCGGGGAACCGGTTGAACATCCGGAGGAGTCGGAGCGACTCGGACCGTACGGAGGCGCAGCGTATGACCCTGAAGACCCGGTTCCTGATCCCGATGGCGCTCATGGTGCTGCACGACGCCGTCGTGGCGCGCACGGAGCGCGGGCTGTGGAACGGGGGACGGCTGTTCGGGTTCGACCTCGATCCCGACCGGAAAGGCTATCTGCTCCCGAACGAGGCCGAAGTCGCGGGCGTCGCCTTCCTGTACGAGGCCTACCTCGAGGCGGGCTCCATTAAGGAGACGGTGGCCCGCTTCAATCGCGTGGGTTACCGAGGGAAGTCGTTCACCTCGCGGCGCGGCAGGGAGCATTCCGGCGGGGAGTTCGCGTTCTCGACCGTCCAGCAGATGCTCAAGAACGTGGCCGACATCGGGAAGCGTGAAGCGCCTGGCCCGGACGGCCCGGTGCTCGTCGACGCGGTGTGGTCGGGCATCCTCGATCCGGATCTGTTCGAGCGCGTGCAGGCCCTGATGGCAACCAATGCGCGGACGGGCCACAGCGCCGTGACGCGTATCAGTCACACCTACGTCCTCAGCGGCGGCCTCACGAGCTGCGGGCGTTGTGGCGGGCCGATGCAGGGCCGGTCAGGCACCGGACGACAGGCGAAGCAGTACTTCTATTACGTCTGCCAGTCCCGCTGCGGGATGCGCGTCTCAGCGGCCCGGCTGGAGGGGGCGGTGCTCGACCGCCTCCGTGCGCTCGCCGCCGAGACGAACCGGCGTCTGGCCCGTGACCTGCCGAAGTTGCGGAAACAGCGCGAGGCGCTCGTGAAGCAGCTCTCGCGAGTCGCCGCCGACGCGGACCGGGTGCTCACGGAGTGGTCAGCGGTGCCCGGAGGCCGAGGGTTCGTCGAGGACCGCCTGGAGGCGCTCTCAACGCGCCGCGACGACCTCAACAGCGGCATCGCCGACGTGGACCGCCAGATCCCGAGGTCGAGGCCGCGACGGCGACCGCAGTGACGGTGTGCGAGGCGCTTCGACGGGTGGACGAGGTGTGCGACTGTCTGCGGCCGCACGAGCGCAAGGAGCTGTTCAAACTGCTGCTGCGGAGTGTCGAGGTAGGGGAGCGGCAGATCACGCTGGAGATCTACGCGGGCATACCGTCACCGGACGGGCCGGGTGTTAATCGACGGATTGGGCGATTGGGTTGGCTCCCCGACGTGGATTCGAACCACGAACCTACCGATTAACAGTCGGGCGCTCTACCGTTGAGCTATCGGGGAACGTAACAAGACCAGTTTGCCGTCTGCGCCCGTCAGCGGCAACAGCGACCACCCTGATCCCGGGCGGCGTGTCCGCAACTCGGGTTGGCGAGGCTGGCTGCGGGACCAGGATTCGAACCTGGGCATACGGATTCAAAGTCCGCTGTGCTACCGCTACACCATCCCGCAACGGCGCCGCCGCTCAGGTTCGCAGATGCGCGCGACTGATGCCACTCCGCTAGGCTCCGATCACCCCCACCCCACGAGAGGCTGGCCGAGGATGCCCGAGTCGTTCTACTTCGAGCCCGTCGAGCCGGTGCTCCGGCGATTCGTGGAGGACTTCCGGAACGTGGTGGCGCGCGAGGGGGGGACGCCGGGGCTGCTGCCGGCGCTCAAGGGGCCTGCTGAGACGCTGCTGCAAGACACCTCGTGGATCACGGAGGCGCAGCGGCAGGCGGTCCCCGGCACGACCGCGACGTGGGCGCTGTACCGCTCGCAGGAGCCCGACCTCTGCATCTTCACGATGGTCGTTGCGCCCGGCGAGATGACGAAGGTCCACAACCACCTGACGGACGGCTGGGTCGGCCTCGTGCAAGGGGAGCAGATCGAGCGCAAGTTCCGCCGGTTCGACAACGGCGCCCGCCCGGGCTATGCCGACATCCGGCTGGTCGAGGAGGAGCGCATCCCGCTCGGCGGCCTGACCTCGATCCGGCACCCCGATGAGGACATCCACCAGATCCTGACGATGTCCCGCGAGGCGTCCGTGTCGCTGCACGTGCTGTGCAACGACCTGGGCACCGTCGCGCGGCAGTCGTTCGACCCTGACACGCACGAGGCGACGACGTTCGTCTCGGGCTATACGAACGTCGACGGCGCTTCGAACATCAACCGCTAGCCGGCTACTCGAACGGGACGCGGTAGAAGCGGCGCACGGCGTCCTCCCACGCAGTCTCCAGGAACCATGCTTCGTCCATGAGCTGAAGCGTGCGCGCCATCATGCGCGGCAGCGTGTTCATCTTCGGGCCGTCGATGACGTACAGCGGCTCGAGGATGTCGAAGCAGACGCGGTGGCCCCAGTCCCACGGCACGAGCCCCGGCTCCTGGCCGGTCTCCGCGATCGCCGCGCGACGCTCATCGAGGAGGCTCCCGCGCACGCCGAGCGCGGCTTCCTCGATGGTGTCGATGGGCTCGCCGCAGACGTCACAGGCGCGCCACCCGCCGAAGGACGCGTCATCGCCGCCACTCGAGCTATTCGGGCTCGTCATGAGGTCACGTGGTTCGCTGCATCTCTGGGGTGGGCGAGGAGGGGAGTGCTGGTACCGAAGGTGGGACTCGAACCCACATGAGTTGCCTCAATCGATTTTGAGTCGACCGCGTCTGCCATTCCGCCACTTCGGCAAGGAGCCCATCTTACCAGCGGGCAGGGACTAGGCGCTGGGTGCGGTGCCGGGTGCGGTGCTGGCCGCGGCGGCGTCCGTTTCGCGCTGCCACACCGCGTACTGCGACTCGCCGAGGGTGCCTGCGCGGTGCTCCTCGAGCGTGTTGGCGATCACCACGTCGACCTCGCGCTCCATCTCCTCGCGGGCGCCGGCGTTCATGAAGATGTGGTCGGCGGCGGGGGCGCGCTCCTGCCACGGACGCGCAGACGCGAGACGCTGGAGCGCCTCCGCCTCCGTCAGTCCGTTGCGCGCCATCAATCGAGGCAGGGCGATGTCGTCCTCGACGGCGACGAGCCACGTCTGGTCGCACCAGCGGGAGTAGCGCTCGTTGATCAGCAGCACGAGTTCGAGGATCGCGATCGCGTCGGGCGCGAGCGTGGCGCGCCAGTCGTCGATGATCCCTTTCATCTCCGCCTTGATGTCGCCGATCGCGGTCGTGAGCGCCTTTATGCGCTCGGCGTTGCCGAAGACCATGCTGCCGAGCACGCGGCGGTCGATCATCCCGTCCGCACCGACGACGGTCGGCCCGAACTCCTCGACGATGCGGTCGAAGCCCGGGCGACCGGGGTCGTACATGCGGTGGACGACGCGGTCGCCGTCTGCGTGGACGGCCCCGTGACGCTCGACCAGATACTGGCACAGGGAGCTCTTGCCGGTCGCGATCGAGCCGGTCACGCCGACGACGAGTGCCACGCTAGCCTCGTGCCTGCGTCACGCCGTCAGCGCGCAGCGCGGCCAGCGCGCCGGCGTCCAGTCCGAGGACCTCGCGCAGCACTTCGTCCGTGTGCTGTCCGAGGGCCGGCGAGGGCTCCATCGGCTCCAGGCCCTCCATGAGGAGCGCAGGGCGCATCAGCTGCACCGGGCCGGCGATGGGGTGCTGGATCGTCTGGATGAAGTCGCGTGACTTCAGGTGCTCGTCCTCGAACAGGTCGACCGTGTCGAAGACATACGAGCACGGCACGCCGGCCGCGCCGAGGAGCCGCATCGCCTCGCGCTTGTCGTGCTGCGCCGTCCACGCCGCGATCTGCTCGTACACGGAGTCGATGTTCGTGACGCGCGCCTCGGCGGTGACATAGCGTTCGTCGTTCACCATGTCGGGGCGATCGATCGTCGCGCAGAGGGCGTCCCACATCTGGGTCGTCGCCGGGTAGATGAACATCCAGTCGTTGGGGTCGTCGCCCTTGCACTTGTACAGGCCGCCTGCGGCGCGTCCGCGGAGGTAGCCGTGCCGGGTGGCGGGGGTGTGCCCCCACTTCTCCAGCTCCAGCGTGCGCATGAACATCGACACGGCTTCCTGCATCGACAGCTCGATGACCTGGCCACGCCCTGTGCGCTGCATCTCCACATACGCCGCGAGGATGCCGATGGCGGCCTGCATGCCGGTGCCGGAGTCCGCATAGGTCGGCCCGACGATCCGCGGCGGTCCGTCCACGTCGCCGGTGACGGAGAACGCCCCCGCAGCGGCCTGGGCGACCCAGTCGTAGACCAGGAAGTCCTTGTAGGGGCCGCTCAGTCCGAAGCCCTTGAGGCGCGCGCAGATCAGCCGGGGGTTGAGTTTCCGCAGGTACTCGATGTCGATGTCGAGCGCTTCGAGGATGCCCGGCCCGTAGTTCTCGATGAACACG
>CAMDAY010000147.1 GCA_945888895.1 Dehalococcoides mccartyi
CGCGCCGCCGCCGCGCGCGGCGTCCCGATCTACGGCGAGTGCGGCGGCCTGATGTACCTCGGGCGCGCGTTGACCGACGCCGATGGCACGCGGCACGCGATGGCCGGACTCCTCCCGTGCGAGTCGACGATGGAGAGCGCCCGCCTGACTCTCGGCTACCGGGAGGCCGAGTCGCTCGGCACGCCGCTGCTACAGCGTGGTGAGCGCGTTCGCGGCCACGAGTTCCACTACTCGACGCTCGTCGCGCCGCCCGAGGCCGCCAGCGCCGCGTACCGCCTCCTCGACCCTGATCGCTTCGAGGGCGTACGTGCTGGCAGCGTCACCGGCACCTACCTGCACACCCACCTCGCGGCGCGCCCCGACCTGGCGAGGAACCTCGTCGCGGCGGCGCTCGGAGCCTCGGCGTGACGGCACCGGTACTGATGGTCGTGGGAACGGCGTCGTCGGTCGGGAAGTCGGTGATCGTGACGGCGCTGTGCCGGATCTTCCGGCAGGACGGCGTGCGGGTCGCGCCGTTCAAGGCGCAGAACATGTCGAACAACGCCGACGTCACCCCGGACGGCCTCGAGATCGGGCGCGCGCAGTCGGAGCAGGCGGCCGCAGCCGGCCTCGCCCCGCGCGTCGAGATGAACCCGGTGCTGCTGAAGCCCCAGGGCGACCGGACGTCGCAGATCGTGCTGAACGGGCGACCGGCAGGTCTGTTGAGCAGCGCGAACTTCGACCGCCGCGCGGAGCTGTGGCCGCACGTGACGGCAGCCCTCGACACGCTGCGTGCGGAGTACGACCTGGTGGTCGTCGAGGGTGCCGGGAGTCCCGCGGAGCCGAACCTGTATGCGCGTGACATCGTGAATATGGCCGTCGCACGCTACGCGCAGGCCCCGACGATCCTTGTCGGCGACATCGATCGCGGAGGCGTGTTCGCGCACTTCGTCGGCACGCTGGCGCTGCTGCCGCCGGAGGACCGCGCGCTGGTGCGCGGGCTGGTGATCAACCGCTTCCGCGGCGACCCCGCGCTCCTCGAGCCTGCCATCCGCGACGTCCAGGAGCGGACGGGGGTGCCGATGCTGGGCATCATCCCGTGGATCAACGACATCGGCGTCGCGCAGGAGGATGCGGTCGCGCTGGAGCGCGGTGACGGGAGCGCGAGCGGCGCGGATGGGGTGCTGGATGTCGCGGTGATCCGCTTCCCGCGCATCGCGAACTTCGACGACTTCGACCCGCTGGCGGCGGAGCCCGGCGTCCGCGTCCGCTACGTCGGGCGCGTCGAGGACCTCGGGCGGCCGGCACTGATCGTGCTGCCGGGGACGAAGGCGACGCTGGCCGACCTCGACTGGATGCGGCGGCTGGGCCTCGACGCTGCCGTCCGCGGGCACGTCGAGGCGGGTGGGGCGGTGCTGGGCATCTGTGGCGGGATGCAGATGCTGGGCGAACGGCTGAGCGACCCCGACGGCGTCGAGGCCGAGCGTGGCAGCGTGGCTGCGGGCCTCGGCCTGCTCGCCCTCGAAACGACGTTCTCGGGTGACAAGACGACGCGGCGCGTGCGTGGCCACGTTGCCGCTGGGCGCGGCCAGTGGGCGGGTCTGCGTGGCACGCTCGTCGACGGCTACGAGATCCACATGGGCCGTACCACGCCGACGACCAGCGCGATCGACCCGCTGCTGACGCTCGACGGCCACCCGGACGGGGCGGTGTCACTCGACGGGCGCGTGGCCGGGACCTACCTCCATGGCTTCTTCACGAATGACGCGGCGCGGCGCACGCTGCTGCGCGCGCTCGGCTGGCGCGATGCGGCGGATCCGGACTCCTCGGCGGCGCGGCGCGAGGCCGCCTTCGACCGTCTCGCCGAGGTCGTGCGGGGGCACCTCGACCTCCCGCGCGTGCGAGGGCTGCTCGGGTTGCCAGAGCCGTCGTAGGCGGCGCGGAGGGTCGTCTCCGGGCCGACGCGCGGAGTACCATGTGCCCGCACGCGCCGCTCGAATGGCAACGGAAGGGTTCGATCATGACGACCACTCAGGACGCTCCGGCAAACGGCTACCGCATCGTGGGCACCCGTCCGGTGCGACCCGATGGCGTGGACAAGGTGACGGGACGCGCCGAGTACGGCGTGGACGCCCGCCCGGTCGGCACGCTGTATGCCCGCGTGAAGCGCAGTCCCCACGCGCACGCGCGGATCAAGAGCATCGACACCTCGAAGGCGCTCGCGATGCCGGGCGTGCACGCGGTGCTCACCGCCGCCGACTTCCCGCACATGGAGCACCGCGTCATCCCGACGATCCGCGGCCCGATCCCCATCGAATGGACCCTCGAGGCGGTCATCGCCAGCGAGAAGGTGCTGTACAAGGGCCAGCCGATCGCCGCCGTTGCCGCGAATGACCCGCACCTCGCCGAGGACGCGATGGAGGCGATCGAGGTCGAGTACGAGTTGCTGCCGGCGGTCATGAACATCGAGTACGCGCTGTCGCCGGAGGCGCCGCTGCTCCACGACCCGGCGATCTCCGCCGACGTGCCCGGACTCTTCGAGCCCATCGACGGCCGCCAGACGAACCGCGCGCGCCACCTGGAGATGAAGCTCGGCGATGTGGAGCAGGGCTTCGCCGAGTCTGACGTGGTCATCGAGCGCGAGTTTTCCACCGCGAGCGCGCACCAGGGCTACATCGAGCCGCACACGGCGACGGCACTGTGGACGCAGGACGGGCACGTCACCGTGTGGACCAGCACGCAGGGTGCCTTCGGCGTCCGCGAGGCGCTCGCGCCGCTGATCGGGCTTCCCACCTCGAAGGTGAAGGTCGTGCCACTGGAGATCGGCGGCGGCTTCGGCGGCAAGCTCGTCGTCTACCTCGAGCCGATCGTCGCACTGCTTTCGAAGAAGACCGGCCGCCCCGTGCACAGCACGATGTCGCGCGCCGAGGTGTTCGAGGCCAGCGGGCCCACCTCGGCGTCGCTCACGCGCGTCAAGATGGGTGCGAAGCGTGACGGCACACTCGTCGCCGCCGAGGTGCACCTCGCGTACGAGTCCGGTGCCTTCCCCGGCGCGCCGGTCCCCGGTGGCGCGCGTACCGCACTCGCACCGTACGACCTGCCGAACCACTACATCGAGGGCTACGAGGTCGTGGTGAACAAGCCGAAGGTCGCGGCCTACCGCGCCCCCGGCGCGCCGCAGGCCGCCTTCGCCGTCGAGTCCGTCCTCGACGAGATCGCGGAGCAGCTCGGCATCGACCCGATCGACATCCGCACGAAGAACGCCTCGAAGCAGGGCACCCGCCGGTCAGAGGGCGTTCCGCACGGCAACATCGCCACCGAGGAAGTCCTGAAGGCGGCGCAGAACAGCCCGCACTACCGCTCGGAGCTCCACGGCCCCCACGTCGGTCGAGGCGTGGCCTCCGGCTACTGGTTCAACGGTGGCAACGACTCCGCCGCCTACGCCACGGTGAACGATGACGGCACGGTGACGCTGATCACCGGCTCGGTCGACATCGGCGGGCAGCGCGCCAGCCTCGCGATGCAGTTCGCGGAGACGATGGGCATCAACTACGAGGACATCAACTCGTTTGTCGGCAACACGGAGTCCATCGGCTTCACGGCGAACACCGGCGGCAGCCGCACCACGTTCGCCACGGGCTGGGCGGTCTACGAGGCCGGCCAGGATATCAAGCGCCAGTTCGTCCAGCGCGCCGCGACCATGTGGTCCGTTGACCCCTCGGCCGTCACGTACGACGACGACGGCGTCGTCCGCGGGCCCGAGGGCAAGGCGCTGACGTTCAAGGAGATGGCGAAGCAGCTTGGCAGCGCGGGTGCGCAGGTGCAGGGCCGCGCGGCGGTGAAGCCGGGTGGCGTCGGTGCCTCGCTCTCGACGCACATCTGCGACGTCGAGGTTGACGTGGACACCGGCAAGGTGACGATCCTCCGCTACACGGCGGTGCAGGACGTCGGGCAGGCGGTCCACCCCTCGTACACGGAGGGGCAGATCCAGGGCGGCGCGGTGCAGGGCATCGGCCAGGCGCTGCACGAGGAGTACGTGTACGGCCGCGACGGCAACATGCTGAACGCGTCGTTCCTCGACTACCGCATGCCGGTCGCCAACGACCTGCCGGAGATCGAGACGATCCTCGTCGAGTCGCCGAACCCCGGCCACCCGTATGGCGTCCGCGGCGTCGGCGAAGTGCCGATCGTGCCGCCGCTCGCGGCGGTCGCGAACGCGATCTACGACGCCATCGGCATCCGCGTCCGGCACCTGCCGGCGTCGCCGAAGGTCATCCTCGAGGAGTTGCTCGCCCGCGACGGCAAGTAGCGCACGAGGCCAGCAGCACCGGGCCCGGCCATCGCGATGCGGTGCGCTGGGCCCGACTCGTTACCGAGGAGGTCCACTTGGTCACCGCGATCGATGTCCACGTCCACATCCCCGTCCCGGACTCCATGCAGCACCCGCGCGAGCTCGCACGGCGTGCCGCGATGCAGGAGTACTTCGGTGCTCGTGCGTGGTCGCCCAACTCGATGGACGTCGCCCAACTCGCAGACCACTACCGCGACATGGACTCGATGGCCGTGCTGTTGATGATCGACGCCGAGACGGTGACCGGCATCCCGCCGATCCCGCTGTCCTTCGTCTCGGACACCGTGCAGAAGCACCCGGACGCGTTCATGGGCTTCGGTGGCGTCGACCCGCACAAGGGCCGCGCGGCAGTCGAGCAGCTCGACGAGGTCGTCGACCTCGGGCTGATCGGGTTGAAGTTCCACGGCGGTTCGCAGCACTTCGCGGCGAACGACCGCGCGTTCTATCCGCTGTGGGAGCGGGCCCAGGAGCTGGGGCTGGTCTGCCTGTTCCATTCCGGGACGACGGGTGTCGGCGCGGGTGAGCCCGGCGGGGGCGGCATCAAGCTCGAGTACCTGAAGCCGATCCCCTACGTCGATGACATCGCGGCGGACTTTCCGGATCTGAAGATCATCCTCGCGCACCCCTCATTCCCGTGGGACAAGGACGGGTTGGCGGTGATCCGGCACAAGCCGAACGTGTACATGGACCTCAGCGGCTGGTCACCAACGTACTTCGATCCACTCGTCGTCCAGTACGCGCGGACGATCGCGCAGGACAAGATCCTGTTCGGCTCCGACTGGCCGGTGGTGACGCCGGAGCGGTGGCTGCGTGACTTCGCGGCATACGAGTTCGACCCGGCGGTGCAACGCAAGATCTTCCGCGACAACACCGCACGCCTGCTGGGGCGCGAGGACCTGATCACGGACTAGCGCGAGACGCCTCCGGCTGAGGCTACGTCGGGAACTGCACCTCGGACACCGTGGGAGAGATCTCCAGCGGAGCGCCGGTGAGGGCGGCGATCTCGTCCGGGGTCCAGCCGGGGGCGTGCTCCTCGAGGGTGAAGCGGCCGTCCTTCACGGAGAAGACGCCGAGGTCGGTGAACACCATGGTCACGCCAGCGGGTGCCGTCACGGGCAGCGTGCAGTGCTCGAGGAGCCTCGGGCCGTTCTCGCGCGTGGTGTGTTCCATCATGATCCACACCTGCTGCGCGCAGGCCGCGAGGTCCATCGCGCCGCCAATGCCGCCTAGGTTGTCCCACTCACCCTTCGAAGTGCGCCAGTTCGCG
>CAMDAY010000148.1 GCA_945888895.1 Dehalococcoides mccartyi
TCTGGCCGGTGCGGCGCAGGCGGATACGTAGCAAGGGAACCTCCGGGGAGCAGCCGTCTTCTGCGGCCAGACTGGAACCGAGCATCCTCGCGGACGCCTGTTACTGAACGCGTTGTCGCTGGATGGCGGGAGGCGCTGGCGGCTGATAAGTCCTCGAAGGGACCGAGTGCCGACCGCGCGAAACCAGTCTACATCCCCAGCATGCGCATGATTCCCCCGGCACCCTTGCCGGAGGTCATCGCTTGCATCAGTTTGCGGGCATCTTTGAACTGATTCAAGAGGCGATTTACGTCTTGTGGGGTCGTCCCGGAGCCCCGGGCGATGCGGCGGCGGCGGGATCCGTTCAAGATCTCGGGATTTCGGCGCTCCTGGAGGGTCATGGAGCGAACGATCGCCTCGCTCTGGCTGAAGAATCCGTCGTTGAATTCGACCCGGCCGAGCTGCTTCTTGATGCCCGAGGCCCCCGGGAGCATGTCCAAGAGGCCGCCGAGGGGCCCCATGGACTTCACCTGCTCCATCTGACCGAGGAAGTCTTCCAGGTCGAACTGGCCGGTTCGCATCCGCTTCGTCATGTCCTCGACGCTGCGGGTGCCCATCGAGGCCTTGGCCTTCTCGACCAGGGTGACGACGTCACCCATGCCGAGGACGCGGGAGGCGAAGCGCTCCGGGTGGAAGTCCTCGAGCGCTTCGAGGCGCTCGCCCGTGGTGATCAGCTTGATCGGCAGGCCGGTGACCTCGCGGACGGAGAGGACGGCGCCGCCGCGGCTGTCGGAGTCCACCTTCGTGACGACGATGCCGGTGCCCTCGATCGCCTCGTGGAACTCCTTGGCGATGGTCACGGCCTCCTGGCCGGACATCGCGTCCACGACGATCAGCACCTCGGTCGGGTCCACCTCGTCGGCGAGGGCGGCGAGGCGATCCGCGGTGTCGTCGTCCAGCGCGACCGCGCCCACGGTGTCCACGATGATCGCGGTGATGTTCTGCTTCTTCGCCTCGGCGAGCGCGCGCTTTGCGACGTCGACGGCAGGTGCCTCCTTCGCCTCGACGTAGCACGGGACATCGATCGACTTCGCGAGCACCTGGAGCTGCTCGCTGGCCGCGACGCGCTCGAAGTCGGTGGAGACGAGGAGGGGGCGGTGCCCCTCGTTCTTGAGTCGCAGCGCGAGGCGGCCCGCGAGCGTGGTCTTACCGGAGCCCTTCGTGCCGACGATCAGGATCTTGATCGGCCCGCTGTCGGGCTTGAGCAGCGGGGCGTCCTGCCCGCCCAGGGTCTGCACCAGCTCGTCGTGGACGATGCTGATGACCTGCTGGCCCGGGGTGATCGAGGTCAGGACCTCCTGCCCGAGCCCCTTCTCGCGCACGCGCGCGATGAAGTCACGGACGACCTTGAAGTTGACGTCCGCCTCGAGGAGCGCGATGCGCACCTCGCGCAGGGCTTCGTCGAGTTCCTGCTCGCCGATGCGGCCGCTGGAGCCGAGGCGTCGGAAGGTGTTCTGGAGTCGTTCGGAGAGCGCGTCGAGCATGCTTCGAGTGTACCGAAGGCGGCGACGGCGCGGCTAGGGTGCCCGTGCGATGGGGACGCGACGATGGCACGGACGCAGGCTCGAGCCGCGCAACGTCCGCGCCATCACCGCCGATCGATCGAGTGCCCCGGCGCTCGACGTATTCAACGTACTGCGCCCGTCGAGGAGTGCCGCGGAGCATTTTGCCGTGTTTGACTGGGTTTCGTGGATTCGGGACGTGAGCGTCGCCAACTCCCAACCATCCGCTCACCAGAAGGCCCCGATTTCCGGGGCCTTCTGCGGTATGCGAGCGAACGGTCCGGGCTACTCGAGTCCGCGCTCCGCCATCATCGCCACGACGTCGGTGAGGCGGCAGGAGTAGGCCCACTCGTTGTCGTACCAGGAGATCGTCTTGGCCATGCCGCCCGGCAGCACCGCCGTCGAGGCAGCGTCGTGGATGGCCGAGGCGGGGTGGCCTTTGAAGTCCATTGAGACCAGCTCGTCCTTCTCGTAGTGGAGGTAGGGCGCCAGCGGGCCGCTCGCCGCCGCCATGTACGCCTCGTTGATCGCGCCCACCGAGGGTGCGTCCCGGAGCGTGGTGACGAGGTCGAGGAGCGACACGGTCGGCGTCGGCACGCGGAGCGCGAGGCCGTCGAACTTGCCAGCGAGTTCCGGGATGATCCCGGCGACGGCATCCGATGCGCCCGAGGACGTCGGGATGATGTTCAGTGCGGCAGCGCGGGCGCGGCGGAGATCCTTGTGGGTGCCGTCCACCAGGTTCTGGTCGCCGGTGTACGAGTGGACGGTCGTCATGAAGCCGCGCTCCACACCGAAGGCGTCGTGCAGCACCTTGATCGCGAGGACGACGCAGTTCGTGGTGCAGGACCCGGCCGAGATCACCTTGTGGGCCTTCGCGTCGTACTGCTCGTCGTTCGCGCCCATGATCACCGTCCAGTCCACGGCCTTGCCGGGCGCAGAGATGATGACCTTCTTCACGGAGTCGCGGACGTGCGCACCTGCCGACTTCCCGTCGCGGAACTCCCCGGTGCATTCGAGGACGACGTCAACGTCGGCGTCCCCCCACGGGATGTCGGCGGGGCTGTTCGCGTTGAAGACGGCGACCTCGTGCTTGCCGACCTTGAACGAGTCGGTGCCGTCGATGATCTCGGCGGGGAAGCGGCCGTAATCGGAGTCGTAGCGGAGCAGGTGCGTGCGCAGGGCGACCGGGCCGCGGTTGATCGCGACGATCTCGAAGTCGTCCTGGCGGTTCTCGAACCATGCGCGGAACGCCTGGCGTCCGGTGCGACCGAACCCGTTGATGCCGACTCGCAACGTCATGTGAAGACTCCCCGGTCCTTGTGCCTGTCCTGCGATGGCGGGCTGGCGTGACGTTCCCTGATGCGCGCCGAAGGGAGGTGAAGCGCGTCGCCATTCTATCCAACGCCGCGCTTAACGGTGGTCGTTCGGGGCACCCGAGACTGCAGTTTCTGCTACAGGACGTAACGGATGGCGGCGGCTAGAGCAGGATGCGCTGGGTCGCATCGCCGGGGCGTCGGCGGAACTGCTCGAGCAGATGGCGCGCCCGGCCGTCCTCGCCACTCCACTCGACGAGGTGGCAGCGATCGGTGTCGGCGAGCAGCGCCTCCGCCGCCCGCACGTGGTCGACGACGGCGGTGCGCAGGTCGTCCGGCGCGGGGAAGTGCTGCGCGAGGTGCATCGAGGTGTGCAACTGCACGACGCCGATGCGTACCGCCCAGCCGAGCAGCAACTGCGCCCAGCCGAGGTGGTACGCGTGGTCGGCGAAGTTCAGCGGGTATCGCTCGTGGGTCGCCTCGTTCGCCACGAGGAGCGCCGTCGGCCCGAAGTTCGGTCGGCCGAGGTCGCTGGTTGCGCGGTAGATCAGGCGGAGGTGCTCATCGCTCGCGATCGCGCCCCCCGCGAAGTAGTGGCCGAGGCCGATCTCGGTCGCGCGGGCGGGCTCGTTGCGGCCGTACGCCTCGTGCGTGAAGCGACGCCACTCGTCCATCTCGGCGTCGAGGCCGCGCTCGGCACCGACGAACTCGACGGCCTGCCGCAGCAGCGGCAGTGCGCTCTGGTAGGAGCCTCGCCGGATCACGCCGACCGCATCGGAGGTCGCGCTGAACGCGCGCGACCACAGGCTGGCATACCCGGCCATCGTCATTGTGCGCGCGGAGGCGCTGTATCCCGTGCCGGCGAGGCGCGCCTGCAGGTCGAGGTTCTGCGCGACGAGCCGCATCTCCTCGCCACAGGTGAAGCCAGTCTGCCGCCACGCGTCCTCAGCGACGTCGTCGAGGTCGGCGGGCTTGCCGGGCAGCGTCCACCCGGCGGGCACCTTCATCCCGGAGACGCGCTGCGGCGACGGGGCGATCGGGAGGTTCGCCCCCGACCCGCGCTCGTGGCCCTCGTGTGCGTCGCCGCTGCCGTTGGTCACTGTCGGAACGCGCTGCGGCCCGCGTAGAGGGCGCCCGCGCCGAGCTCTTCCTCGATGCGGAGCAGTTCGTTGTACTTCGCGGTGCGGTCGGTGCGTGCCGGTGCGCCCGTCTTGATCTGGCCCGCGCCCGTGGCGACGACGAGGTGGGCGATCGTCGTGTCCTCGGTCTCGCCGGAGCGGTGGGAGATCACGGCGCGGTAGCCGTTGCTGTGCGCGAGGCGAATCGCCGCCATGGTCTCGGTCAGCGTGCCGATCTGGTTGAGCTTGATGAGGATGGCGTTGCCGGCCTTCTGGTCGATGCCGCGACCGAGACGCTCGATGTTGGTGACGAACAGGTCATCGCCGACCAGCTGTGTCTTGCTGCCGATGCGCTCGGTGAGGAGCTGCCAGCCGGCCCAGTCGTCCTCGTCCATGCCGTCCTCGATCGAGATGATCGGGTAGTCGCGCGCCCACTCGGCCCAAAGGTCGACAAGCTCGGCGGGGGTGACCGTGCGGCCCTCGCGCTTGAGGTCGTAGATGCCGTCGCGGTAGAGCTCGGACGCCGCGGGGTCGAGGGCGATCGCCATCTCGTCGCCGGGGCGGCGGCCGGTCGCCTCGATCGCGCGCATCAGCAGGTCCATCGCCTCGCGGTTCGTGCCGAGCGTCGGCGCGAAGCCCCCCTCGTCGCCGACGTTGGTGTTCAGACCGCGCTCGGACAGCGTCTTCTTCAGTGCCTGGTAGGTCTCGACGACCCAGCGCAGCCCCTCGCGGAAGGAGGGCGCGCCGACCGGGACGATCATGAACTCCTGGAAGTCGGTGGAGTTGGCGGCGTGCGCGCCGCCGTTGAGCACGTTGGCCATCGGCACCGGCAGCACACGTGCATCGACGCCACCGAGGTAGCGGTACAACGGCTCGTCCTTGGCGAGGGCAGCGGCCTTCGCGACCGCGAGCGACACGCCCAGGATCGCGTTCGCGCCGAGGCGGCTCTTGTTGGGCGTGCCGTCCTCCTCGACCATCCGCTGGTCGATGGACGCCTGGTCGAACGACGACATGCCGAGGATGGCGGGGCCGAGGGTGTTCTCGACGTTGGCGACGGCGTTCAGCACGCCCTTGCCGTGGTAGCGCTCAAGGTCGCCGTCGCGGAGCTCGGCCGCCTCGTACATGCCGGTGCTGGCGCCGCTGGGGACGAGCGCCCGGCCGATGGTGCCGTCGAACAGCTCCACATCGACCTCGACGGTTGGGTTACCGCGGGAGTCCAGCAACTCGCGCGCACGGACATCGATGATTTCCACGGGGGCCCCCTTCGCCGCACGACGGATCGTCGCACGCACAGGATCGCAAGGGCGGGCGTGGGGCACAACAACGCGCGTGCGTGTGAGGCGCGGAGTCGGGACCCCTGGGGCGGCGAGTGCGGTCGAGGTGGCAGCGGGGGGCGGCCCACCCCTTCCCCTCCCGGCGCGGGAGGGGTTCAGAAGAAGAGAAACCAACCGTGAGGAGCTGCGCCCCTCACACTCCCGGCGGAACTCGATGTGGCCACGTCAGGTTGGTGCGAGTG
>CAMDAY010000149.1 GCA_945888895.1 Dehalococcoides mccartyi
TCGCACCGAGGTCAGACGCTCCCCGCGGCCCGGTGGCGTGCTGACGGCGCTGTTCGAGTTGGGCGTGACACGTTGAGCTTCCAGCGGGAAGCTCCGAACTGGGTACGAGCGGGGAAGGACTCACAGCGTGGCCGGATCTCGGCAGTCGAAGGCCCCGTCGAAGGCAGTGCACCGCCGCGATCAGCAGGCGCGTGACGCCCAGACCGGTGAGCGCGTCACGCTGATCGCCCTTGGCATCCTCCTTGCCGTCGCCATCCTCGTGGGTGTGGGCGTGGTGTGGGGCATCGTGCTCCCGCCGCGCGCGCACGTCCTCACCGTAGGCTCCGAGGAGTTCACCGCGGCTGATGCCGAGAAGCGCGCCACGTTCCTCGTTGCGGGCAACAGCTCGCTGACGGACGACCCTGCCACCGCCGCCGTCAACATGATCAAGCGCGACGAGACGCTGCTGCAGGCCGGTGCGTCCGAGGTCGGTGAGATCACCGGCGACGACCTGACGAAGGCGATCAAGAAGCGCCTCGGCGCCGCGGACGATACCGACGCAAAGACCTACAACGTGGCGTACGAGGAGTTCCTCAAGGGCACGAACCTCGACCAGGCGACGTTTGAGCGGCTGGTTCGCGCGCAAGTCATCTCCGAGCGCTTGGGCGCGAAGCTGCAGGCGGCCGCAGGGGACTCCGGCCCGCAGTACCACCTGCTGGGCGTTACCTCCCGCGACCAGACGAAGCTCAAGCAGTTCCGCGACGCGGTCACTGGCGGCGCAGACTTCACCTCGACCGCGCTGTCGATGGGCTTCGCGAAGACTCCGCAGGAGGTGGATGTCGGTTGGGTGGTGCCGCCGACCACCGCGGGCTTCCTGAAGGACGTGGTTCAGCCCGAGAAACTGCAGGCCGGTCAGACGACCGAGATCCTCGCCCGCGAGGGTGGGCTCCAGTTCGACGTGTACCGGATGGCGGAGCGCGAGGACAAGCGCGCGTACACAGACGACCAGAAGACCGAGGTCGGCGGTCGGCTCGTGGACGCCTGGATCCTCGAGCAGCAGAAGGACAAGGTGAAGGTCGCCGAGGACATCTCCGACGGCGAGCGTCGCTGGATCCTGAAGCGCGTCACCGCCGCGGCGCAGAAGATCGCTGGGGATCGCGCGAAGGCCAACGCTGGCAAATCGTCCGCCCCCGGCGGCGTCCCGCCGGTCCAGGTGACCGTCGTTCCCGGCGGCGGTGCGAAGTGACCAACGCAGGGGGCGCGATCGGCATCTCCCTCCTCGGCGCGGGCAACATCGGCGCTGGCGTGATCGCCGCGTTGGCCGCCGGGACCTCGAGGTACGCTGCGCGCGTCGGGCAGCCGCTGGAGCTGCGGTGCGTGCTGGTGCGCGATGACGCGCGTGTGCGCCGCGGCGTCCGCGCGGAGCAGATCACGACGAAGATCGAGGACGTGCTCGCGGACGACGCCACGAAGATCGTCGTCGAGCTGCTCGGCGGCGAGGAGCCGGCGCGCACGTACATCGAGCAGAGCCTCCGCGCGGGGCGTCACGTCGTCACTGCGAACAAAGAGGTGATGGCGAAGTTCGGCGCAACGCTGCTGCAGATCGCGTCCGACAACGGCGTGCGGCTGCTCTACGAAGCCTCGGTCGGTGGTGGCATTCCGGTGATCGCGCCGCTGTCGCGCGATCTGCTGGCGAACGAGATCAGCGCCGTCACCGCGATCATCAACGGCACGACGAACTACATGCTGACCGCCATGGCGCAGCAGGGCGCGGACTACGAGGACGTGCTCGCGGAGGCGCAGGAGCTCGGCTACGCCGAGCCCGACCCCACCGCGGACGTCGAGGGCATCGACGCCTCCTTCAAGCTGGCGGTGCTCTGCGGACTCGCGTTCAACGTGAACGTCGCGCCGACCGAGGTTGCCCGTGAGGGCATCACCGGCATCACCGCGCAGGACATCGCCTACGCGGACGAGCTGGGTTACGTGATCAAGCTGCTCGCGCGCGCCAGCCTTGTGGACGACGAGGTCGAGGCGACCGTGCGGCCCACGCTGGTCGCGCTGTCCGAGCCGCTCGCGAAGGTCGATGGCGTCCTGAACGCCGTGCAGGTCGAGGGCGACCTCGTCGGGCGTGTGCTGTTCGAAGGCCCGGGCGCCGGCCCCGGCCCGACCGCCTCGTCCGTGCTCGCGGATGTCCTCGACGCCGCTCAGGACGTGGCGACGGGGCGCCGACCGCTGGCGTTCATCCCGCGCCGCACCGTGCGCGTCCGCCCGCCCGAGGAGCACGAGTCGAAGTACTACCTGCGGCTCACGGTGCAGGATCGCCCCGGCGTGCTCGCGCGGATCGCGACCGTCCTCGGCAACACGAGCATCAGCATCGCCTCGTTCATCCAGTACGAGGTTCCGGACGCGCCCGAGGGCACGGCAGAGCTCGTCTTCACCACGCACCGCGCCAGCGAGGGCTCGCTCACCGAGGCGATCCGCGAGATTGAGCAGATGGACGTCGTGCTGGAGATCGGCAACGTGCTGCCGATGGCGGGCTAGGCACCTCGATGATGCCGGCCGGCGCTGACGCCCGTGGGCGCGATGCCGCCGAGGATGTGCCCCGCGACCTGCGCGGCACCTGGGTCGGCGACGAGCTGACGCGCGCGCTCCGTACGATCGACGCGCTCACGCACGCCATCGACAACATGCAGCGCGGGATGCGCCTCCAGCAGGACGAGATCGCGCGCCTGACCGACCGCCTCCAGACCGTTGATGGCCGATCGCAGCGCCACGAGGCCGGGCAGGAGATCGCGCGCGGGGTGCGGCAGGAGATGGCCGCGCTCCAGGCCACACTCGACGCCGAGGGTGAGCTGCGCCGTGACCTCGTGGCTCGCATCGATCGGGCCGACGCGCGCGAGGCGGAGACGCAGCGCGAGCTCCAGCGCGTCCTCGAGCAGATCGCCACCCGACTCAACGAGGCGGACGGGCGACAGGCCTCGCTCATTGTGCGCGAGCGGCACCTCACGACCGACCTCGCCGAGACGGCGCGCGAGGAGCAGACGTTCGAGGCGCGCATCGCGACCCTCGAGGCGCGCGCCGCCGCCGAGCACCAGGCCGCCAGCCATATCGGGCAGGAGATAGCGCGCGTCGCGGGCACCGTCCCGGAGCTGCTCGCGAAGGTCGAGGACCTCGCGGTGCGCGTGCGCACGGCGCAGGACGCGCAGCGGCGCGTCTCCGAAGAAGTCACCGCGATCGCCGCGATCCGTGACCGCGAGACGGACCTCCTCGAGGTGCTGGAGCAGCAGCGTTCGACCCGCGCGCGCGTCGAGGATCGCCTGACGACTGTCGAGGAGACGCTCGAGGAGCTGCGCCGCACGACTGCGGAGCTGCAGGAGCAGATCGCGCTCCTCGGCCGCGACCGCGCGGGCGACCTCGAGCAGCGTCGCCGCATCGAGGAGCGCATCGAGGCGCAGCGCGATACCGTGGCGGAACACCTGCGCCGCGTGCTGCGCGCCGACGAAGATCGCGCGAAGCGGCGCATCGAGGAGATCGAACGCGACGTGCGCGTCGCGCGGAACCTGCTGGTGCGGCTCGACGAGCAGGCCAGCGGGACGGACCAGGAGCAGCCGCTGTGACCTCGAACACCTCGGAGCGCGCGATGCCGAGCCACTTCATCCTCGAACGCTACCGCGAGTTGCTGCCGGTCACCGACAAGACGCCGATGGTCTCGCTGGGTGAGGGCGGGACACCGCTGATCCGCTCGCGATCGATCGAGAAGGATCTGGGCCTCAAGGCGCTGTACTTCAAGCTCGAATCGCTGAACCCCACCGGATCCTTCAAGGATCGCGGCATGGTACTCGCGATCGCGAAGGCCGTCGAGGACGGCGCGAAGGCCGTGATCTGCGCGTCCACCGGGAACACCTCGGCCTCCGCGGCGGCCTACGCCGTGCGGCACGGGCTGAAGGCGTACGTGATCGTGCCCGACGGCAAGATCGCGATGGGCAAGCTGGCGCAGGCGATCGTGCACGGAGCGGAGATCGTGCAGATGGCCGGATCGTTCGATGACGCGTTGAACGTCGTGCGCGAGCTGGCGACGCGGCACCCCGTCGCCCTCGTCAACTCCGTGAACCCGCATCGCATCGAGGGCCAGAAGACCGGCGCCTTCGAGATCGTCGACGAGCTCGGCGACGCGCCGGAGATCCTCAGCATCCCGGTCGGCAACGCCGGCAACATCAGCGCCTACTGGCGCGGCTTCGAGCAGTACTTCCAGCTGGAGCGCGCGCGTCAGAAGCCGCAGATGTGGGGCTTTCAGGCGGAGGGCGCCGCACCGATCGTGAACGGCGCCCCAGTCGAGCACCCCGAGACCATCGCCACCGCGATCCGCATCGGCAACCCCGCGTCGTGGGACATGGCCGTCGAAGCGCGCGACCGCTCCGAGGGCCGCATCCGCGCCGTGACCGACGACGAGATCCTCGAGGCCTACCGCCGCCTCGCCGCGGAGGAGGCCGTCTTCTGCGAGCCGGCCTCGGCCGCGTCGGTCGCCGGCCTGATCCGCCAGCACCGCGAGGGCGCGGACCTGTCGGGCAAGACCGCCGTCTGCATCATCACCGGCAACGGCCTCAAAGACCCCGATACCGCCATGAACATCACGGCCAAACTCCACCGCTCGGAGTCCGACCTCCCCTCGGTCGAACGCGCCCTCGGCTGGGCGTAGCGCGAGGGCGAGCGCCCGTGCGTTGTGCACGAGTGTCGTTCGAGGTGTATGCGCAGGGCGGCCCGCCCCTGCTCCTCCCGGCGGGAGGGCTTCAGACGAAGAGAACCAACTGTGAGGAGCTGCGCCCCTCACACTCCCGGCAGAAATCGATGTGCTGTGCGTCTTCAGCGCGAGTGATTCGTACCGCGGCGGAATCAAAGGACGAATCGGCCCCTCTGCCTCCCGGGATGCTCGAAGGGGCGAAGCCCCTTCGTCTTCAACCCCTCCCGCGCCGGGAGGGGCAGGGGTGGGCCGCCCCGCGTATGCAGCTCGACAGATATCGCAACGCCGCCGCCCGCCGCCCTCGTGCATCACGCTACTCCGAGGCGTGCGCTCGGGCGGTGCTATGATCGTCGCTCACCTATCTCACCGCATCCTGATCGGTGGCCTGCATGGCATCAGCATCTGAGGACGCCCCCTCCGGGCAGCAGGCGGATCGCGACGCGATCATCGCGACGATCCACACGCTGATCGGACAGCTCGGGTTCGATCCGGACTCCGAGGGGCTCGCGGAGACGCCTCGACGGATCACGGACATGTACCTCGAGCTGTTTGAGGGGGTGCACATGGACGCCGCGGAGCAGCTGGCGGTGCAGTTCGACGAGGCGCACGACGAACTGGTGATCCTGAAGGACATCCCGTTCTACTCGATGTGCGAGCATCACTTCCTGCCGTTCCACGGCACCGCGCACGTCGGCTACCTGCCGGACGGCAAGATCGTCGGGCTGTCGAAGATCGCGCGGGCCGTGGAGA
>CAMDAY010000150.1 GCA_945888895.1 Dehalococcoides mccartyi
CGTGCGTTTCTAGGCGCCCAGTGTCAGTACACTCGCACGATCTAACCGGGGAGCCCGAGGGGCGAAGCCCCTCGGATCTCATCCCCCTTCCCGCGCCGGGAAGGGGGCAGGGGGGGATGGGCCGCCCGACGGGTGAGCGATGCGGCCCGCGGCCTAGAGCGCGTTCAGCACCGTGACGTGGTTGCTCGTGATCTCATCGACGCCCCAGGAGACGAGCTGCATCGCGCGGTCGACGTCGTCCACGGTCCACGCGTTGACGCGGCGGGCGCGCTCGCGGAGCAGGGCGATCTCGTCGGGGGTGTGCAGCAGGGTGTGGCGGATGGCGACTGCCGTCTCGGAGAGCACGCCGGCATCGCGCTGCACGAGGTACGCGCGCAACTGCGCCTCGGTGCGGATCGAGTAGCCGATGCGGATGCCGGGCAGCCACGCGCGCACGCGGTCGGCGATGCTCCAGTCCTCGCACGTCACGCAGACACGCGAGCGCGTCGCCTCATCGGCCAGCGCGCGCGCCAGCTCCGGCGCGGGGTCGCCGAACCACGACCGCAGGTCGACGACGACATCGGCATGCCCCGCCCTGGCCTCGAGGATCGCGTGGAGCGACAGCACGCTGCTGCGCCGCCGGAAGCCGCCCCATCCGAGGAGCAGCGGCAGCGGGCCGAGCGGGCGTTCGTGGTGCGCAAGCAGGTCGTCGCCGTGCACCCACACGTCCGCCTCGATCGCGTCGACTGCGAGATGGCCGGCGAGGACGACGAGCGACGCGAGGCTCCCCGGCGTGGCGTTCCCGGCGCGGTGGAGGATGCGATTCACGGTCATGGAAGTCGAAGCCCGGACTATTCCGGGAGACGCGTGCCCATCGCCTGCACGAAGACGGTGCGCGGGCGCGCGTGGTCGAGCTCGACGAGGAAGAGGCTCTGCCACTGGCCGATATACGCCGCGTTCTCGTGGATCGGGACGGACTCGCTCGACCCGAGGAAGAGGTGCTGGCAGTGCGCGTGGCCGTTGGCGCACTCGCGGTCGGTCATGTTCACCGTGCGGATCGAGAAGTCGTTGTGCTCGTAGTAGTCGCCGGCCGGGGCGATCCTCGATAGCACGCGGGCCATGTCGTTCAGCAGCAGCGGCTCGTGCTCGTTGAGAACGATCGCGGCCGTGGTGTGGTTCGACATGATCATCAACTGGCCGTACTGCACCCCGGAGCGCGCGACGACGTTCTGGATGTCAGCGGTGATGTCGATGAACTCGAGGGCGTGCGAGGTCTCGTAGGAGAGCGTCTCTGCGTACGCGACGAACTCCGTCGCCGGGACGACCGCCGTGTGGACGGGCTGCGTGCGTTGCCGTGGGGCGCTCTCGACCATGCCGCACTGTCCTCGACGGGTGGTACCTGGTGGGATTTCCGGTACGTCTGAGCGTACCAACGATCGAGGGGCACCGCCACGTGGCGCCATTGGGCGGGAGTTACGTTTGGGGGTCGCCGTCCTCGTCGCCCTCAGGAACGGCGTGGCGGCGCAGGGAGCGCACGGTCTCGGCGACGGTCTGGATGTCCCGCGCCCCGGCGCGGTAGCGGACGTACTGCTCCAGGTCGGTGAGCGCGGAGCGCAGCTCGCCGAGCCGCTCGCGGAGCATCCCCCGGTCGCGGATCTCATCGAGGTCCCACGGGTAGAGCGCGAGCAGGAAGTCGATCGCGCGTGCCGCGCGCTCCTCGTCGCCCTGCTGGAGCGCGCCTGCCTTCAGGTTGTGGAGCAGCCGCTGGATCACCTGCCGCGGGAGCAGGTTCTCGAGGTAGTAGTCCTTGAACGGCACGCGCGCGCCGAAGGCGCCGCGCACCAGCTCCTGACAGTTGTGGCGCGTGAGGATGCGACCGCCGTTGAAGACGTCGATCAGCAGCTCGTCAGCCTCGTCCGTCGGGTCGTTCGGGCTGTAGCGGCAGATGACGTGACCCGGCAGGCCCACCGGCTGCACGTCGAGCCCCGCGCGCTGGCACACCTCGGCGTAGACGATGGCGAGGGTAACCGGGACGCCGAGGCGTTCCGATAGCACGTCGCTCAGGTACAGGTTGCGCGGATCCTCGTAGTGGTCGGCGTTGCCACGGAAGCCCAACTCGCGGAAGAGCAGCTGGTTCACGGTCTGGATCATCGCGCGGGCACGCGGGCGGAACGGCTGGCGGCCGAGCTGCTGCGTCAGCGTCTCGGCCATGTCCTCTAGCCGACGTTCGTAGCCGTCGACGTCGATGCTCGGGTACTCGGCCTGCGCGATGAGCAGGGCGGCGCGCGCCATCGGCACCTCGTCCGCCGGCCCGGCGACGGCCTCCCGGAAGCGTTCGAGTGTTTCCTCGAGCGGTGTCATCGCCCGATCACCTGGGTCGCCGTCACGAGCGATGCCATCATCGGGGGGGGCGGCTGCGCTCGGGGGTGAAGCCCTCGAAGCGGATGATCTTGAGCGCCGTCACGGTGAGTAGCAGGAGCACCCCGACGAGCTTCGCGTCTGGATAGGCGACGAAGTACGCGAAGACCGGGACGCACAGCAGCGCCACGGCGCCGGCGAAGCGCTTCGAACCGATGGTCAGGTACAGCGCCACGGCGATGACCGCCGCAGGGATCGTCGCGGTCGGCACCAGCGCGAACAGGCCGCCGATCGCCGCCGCAGTGCCGTTGCCGCCATCGAACCGCAGGAAGATGGAGTAGTCGTGTCCGGCGACCGCGAGCAGTGCGGCGAGGACCGCCTCGGTATCGCCGAGGCCAAGGAGGTACGCGGCGGACACCGCCGCCATCCCCTTGCCGATGTCACCGATCGCGACGAGGAGTGCGGGGGCCAGGCCGACGTTGTCCCAGACGTTCATCGTGCCGGGGTTCCCGTTGCCGATCGAGCGGATGTCTCGACCAGTGAGCAGGTACACGACGATGTACGACGTGGGAATCGACCCCAGCAAGTACGCAATCGCGAACGCCATGGCGACGATCACGAGCAGACCTCCCCTGACACCCGTGGATCATACAGCCCGCGTATCAGGCGTTCACGCAAGCCCGGAGATCTGCGGTGGGGCTGGCCGGGCATTCCTGGCATGAGCACCGTCGAGGTTCGCCGATCTGGCATGTCCTCGGGTGCTAGTCGAGTGCTAGTCGCTGAAGGCGGTGAACCCGGCGGTCGGGGCGTCGTCGCGGCGCTCCGCAGCGGGCGAGGTCCACGTCACCGATCCCCCGGTGTTGCTGGAGGTGAACGGGGCTGCAGGCGGCGGCGGGGTGGCTGGCGTGCTGGGCGCGGGCGCGGCGTACGAGGTCGGCGCACCCGGAGCGTCGTCAGTGACCGCGTAGATCACCTCGGAGAGGGGATCGTCGTCGCCCGGCAACTCGATGCCCGCGAACCCGAAGGCGGCGCGCTCGGCCATCTCGCGGATGCGCGAAAGGTCGCCACCCACGGCGCCGACGCCGAAGTTCACGCCGAACGCCGCCATCCACGAGGGGATGTGCAGCCATGACCACGGTGTGTCCCGGACGCGCGCGGCGGCCACGAGGCCCGGCACGACGTCCTGGATGCGGATCTTCACGTCGTCCAGCGAGACGCTGATTGGCTCGCCGGCCTCCTGCTGACGGCGCACCTGGGCGGCCACACGGCCGGCGATGGCGCCGACGATCGCGGCGACGGCGATGAAGAGGAGGAAGCGAATGCGTCCCATGGTCGAAGCCCTTCGGTGCCGATGCCGCATTATTCGTCACCTCGACGGTAGGTCGTGGTGTTTCGCCGGGTCAAACCTGCGGGGAACTTCAACGAACACGCACGGGCATTGTGGACAAATAAACTGATTAACCGTGTTGACGTGTGTACCAATTCATGCTGTAATCCCTCCTGCGCCGAGCGAGCGGGCTCGGTGTGAGTGGGAGATACCCATGGGTGCTGCATTCGACCCGAAGAAACTGACCGCCGAGGCCATCGGTGCGTTCACGCTCATCTTCATCGGTCCCGGATCGGTGATGCTCGCCACCGCTAACGCCAACGTCACCCTCGTCGGCGTCGCGCTCGCCCACGGCCTCGCAATCGCGCTGATGGCGTCCGCGCTCGGCGCGATCTCCGGCGGGCACTTCAACCCCGCGGTCACGATCGGCATGTGGGTGACCCGCCGCATCGAGACGCTCCCCGCCCTCGGCTACATCGTCGCGCAGTGCGCGGGCGGCATCCTCGGCGGGCTCGCGCTGATGGTGTTCTTCCCGGAGGGGCTGCGGAACGCGGCGCACTACGGCACACCGACGCTCGGCCCGGGCATCGACTTCGCTCGCGGCGTGGGCATCGAGGCGATCCTCACGTTCTTCCTGGTGATGGTGATCTTCGGTACCGCCGTCGATAAGCGGGCGCCGCACCTCGGTGGTATCGCCATCGGCCTGACGATCACGATGGACATCCTCGCCGGCGATCCGCTGACCGGAGCGGCGATGAACCCCGTGCGCGCCCTGGGCCCCGCGGTCGTGTCCGGGGTGTGGACCGACCACCTCGTCTACTGGATCGGCCCGATCGTCGGCGCGGTGACCGCGTCGCTGCTCTACCACTACCTGTTCATCGAGGAGCCCGCTGCCGCATAGCGGCTCCATCCCGCGCGACTCGAGGCGAACTCGGCCGCGCAGCGATTCAGACATTTGCATCTGTCGAACTTAATACCCCCGCCGCACGACAGATGCAGATGAGAGAGCCGGCCGCAAGGCCGGCTCTCGCTTTGTGCTCGGAGCGATGCAGGGGCGTCGACGTTGCGGGGCGTCGCGGTGGCAGCGTGGGGCGGCCCGCCCCTGCCCCCCGTACCTTCAGTGGAGAACAGCGCTTAGCGCGGGGCGCGGGAGGGGTTGAAGTCGAAGGGGCTTCGCCCCTTCGAGCATCCCGGCGGCCGATCAGAGAATTGGCCGTCAGGTCCGCGCTGACCCTCCCCGAGAACCGCGGGCTAGCGGGGCTTGCGCCACATACGCCAGGCCAGCGGGCCGCCGCGAGCGATGGGCAGCTCCTCCACCACTTCGAAGTCATGTCGTTCGTAGAGTGGGACGTTCCGTGCCTTAGAACTCTCGAGGTAGGCGGGCATGTGTTCGCGATCGCAGCGTTCGAGCATAGGAGCCATCAACTGCGACCCCACGCCGCGTCCCTGCATCGCTGGATCCACGCCGATCGCGAGCAGGTAGTAGTGCGGCTCCTTCGGGTGCTTCGCCTCCATCAAGCCGAGGGCACCGAGAGCACGGGGGAGACCGGAAAGCCCGGCGATCTGCGCATCAGCGGGAGCATCCGGAGGTTGGCGACAAGGCCGTGCATCAACTGTCCCGGTGGATTCCAGAGCGCTACCCCCTCGAACCCCTCGGCGACATAGGTTTCGCCGTAAGGGACCGTCATGGGGTTGAGCGCCATCCGCATCAGCCGCCGGAGCCGTTCCGCGCGTCGGGCGTCCTGTTT
>CAMDAY010000151.1 GCA_945888895.1 Dehalococcoides mccartyi
GAGTGCGATGAAGATCGGCCCCATCACCAGCAGCGACACAAGGCCGCCCGTCATGATGATGCGGTCGAACTGGGATGGCAGCGGAAGTCGTGCGAACAAGCGGCCCGTCCTCTACGCGATCAAACTGACTACGAACCCGACCCCGATTACGACGTTGGCTCTTCGTTCGCCTTGCCCAGCACGGGCACCCATTCCTTGATCTGGCCGCTGTGCGACTGCGTCGTCAGCTGCTGCAGGTCCATGACCAGATCCTTGCGGTCGTGGACGGACGTCTCGTGTCCGCTCCACGTGTTGTTCATGGCGATGGCGTCGAAGTTGCATACCTCGACGCAGATGTTGCAGCGCATGCAGCGCGCGTAGTCGATCCAGAACTTGTCGATGATCTTGCGGCGGGACGAGTTGCCACCCACGGACTTGTGGTTCGGGTTGTCCTTCATCAGGACCGTCATGCACTCCACGGGGCAGGCGCGCTCGCACGCGTGGCACCCCGTGCAGAAGGGCTCGTCGATCTCCTGGTCCCACAGCAGCAGCGGGAACGCGCGATCGCGCTCCGGCAGCGCCTTGTGGACGTTCGGGTAGTCACGCGTCACCGGCGGTCGCAGGAAGACCGACAGCGTCGTCATCATGCTCTTCGCGATACCCCTCATGACGCCGCCTCACTTTGCAGAGCAATCGCGGACGCTCGGGCGGCGCGCGGCTTGCGGATCGCGCGCTCGGTCAGCCAGCTCAGGAGGGCGATCCCACCAAGGCCGACGACGGTCAGGATCGGCATCGGCAGGTCGTAAACCAGCACGAAGCCGTTCACGAGGATCTGCACCAGCGCGAGCGGCACCAGGATCTTCCAGGCGTAGCCCATCAGCTGGTCGATGCGAAGGCGCGGCACGGAGGCGCGCACCCAGATAATGAGGAAGATGAGGAGCGAGGCCTTGATCACCGTCAGCAGCAGCTGGAACCCGATGCCCAGCTCCTGGCCGAACGGCCACACATAGCCGCCGAGGAACACCGCGCTGATCAGGATCGACATGATGAACAGGCTGGCGTACTCGCCGAGGAAGAACATCGACCAGCGAATGCCGGAGTACTCGACGAACGGGCCACCGACAACCTCAGACTCGCCGACGGGGATGTCGAACGGCGGGCGGTTGAGCTCCGCGAGGGCGGCGATGAAGAAGATCACGAAGGCGAGGGGCTGCCACACGATGTTCGGGACCTGCCACTGCGCAAGCACGATCTCGTTGATGTTCAGCGTGCCGGAGAGCATCGAGACGGCGAGGAGGGAGAGGACGAAGGGCAGCTCGTAGGAGATCGCCTGGGCCGCGGCGCGCATGCCGCCGATCATCGCGTAGCGGTTGTCGGAGCCCCAGCCGGCCATCACCCAGCCGACGATGCTGACGGACGACACCGCCACGAAGTACAGGATGCCGAGGTCAAGGACGCGGACGTTGAAGTCGGCCATGAACGGCTGGACAACGAAGCCCATGAAGATCGGAATGAAGACGAGGTAGGGGCCGAACTCGAACGTCCACGGGTCCGCGTTGCGCGGGCGCAGGTCTTCCTTGCCGATGAGCTTGAGCGCATCCGCAACCGACTGGAGCAGACCGAAGGGGCCGGTGCGCTGGGGACCGACACGGGCGTGGAAGCGGCCGAGCACCTTGCGTTCGATGTAGATGAGGCCCATCGCGACGACGGTCATGAGGCCGACGATCAGAAGCAGGCGGATCAGGCCATCGAGCCAGGGGTTCAGACCGAACAAGCCTTCGGGCACTATCGGTCGACCTCACTGAGCACGATGTCGATGGAACCGAGCACGATGATCGCGTCGGCGACGTACTGGCCGACGCTCATGTGCTTGAGCGCCTGCAGGTTGGAGAGGCACGCGCTGCGCACCTTCAGGCGGTACGGGCGGTTGCCGCCCTTGGACACCAGGTAGACGCCGAACTCGCCACGAGGCGCCTCGGTGCGGATGTAGACCTCGCCCGGAGGGGTGCGGAGCATGCGCGGCATCTTCTCCGGCATGATCGCGCCCGGCTGGAGCCGCTCGAGGCACTGCTGCACGATCTTCACGGACTCGCGCATCTCGCCGAGGCGGCAGAGGTAGCGCGCGTAGACGTCGCCGTCCTGCTCGGTGATGACGTCCCACTTGATCTCGTCGTACTTGAGGTACGGCTCCTCGCGGCGCACGTCCAGCGGGACGCCGCTCGCGCGGATCGAGGGACCGCTCATCCCGAAGTCGATGGCGTCCGCTGCGCTGACGTAGCCGATGCCCTGCGTACGCGCGACGAAGATCTCGTTCTTGGTGAGCAGACCGTCGAAGTCCGCGATGCCCTGGTTCACAGCCGTCAGCACCTCGCGGGTGCGCGCGACGAAGTTCGTCGGGACGTCCCACGCCAGGCCGCCGGGGCGGAAGTACGCGTACATCATGCGGTCGCCCGAGATCTCCTCGAACAGGTCGATGATCGCCTCGCGCTCGCGCCATGCGTAGATGAAGGGCGTGCCGAAGACACCGACGTCGATGCCGAAGGCGCCCATGAACATCAGGTGGCTGGCGAGGCGGTTCAGCTCGACGAGGATCATTCGGATCCACTGTGCGCGGTCGGGGACCTCGAGCTCCGCGAGCTTCTCCACGGCCATCACATAGGAGAGCTCCGCGTTGAACGCGGCGAGGTACTCCGTGCGGTCCATGAAGCCGATGCCCTGGCGGTAGTCCATGGTCTCGCAGAGCTTCTCAGCGCCGCGGTGGAGGTAGCCGATGTACGGAATGATGTCGCGGACGACTTCACCGTCTACCTGCATGACCATGCGGAACACGCCGTGGGTAGAAGGGTGCTGCGGGCCGACGTTGAGGAGGAGATCCTGCGTCTCGAACTCGTGAGCGCTCTCGGTGACCACTACGGGGCCTCCTCATCGGCGTAGCCCATGCCCTCGCCCTGGAGGACTTCGATCTCGGCGAGCGGGTGGTCCTTGCGCAGCGGGAACGTGTCGTCCATGTCCTCGGGCATCAGGAGGGTGCGGGGGTCGGGGTGGCCATCGAAGCGCACGCCGAACATCTCCGCCGTCTCGCGCTCGAGCCAGTTCGCTGCGCGCCACACGGTAGTGGCGGTGTCGATGTGCAGGTTGTCGGTCGGCAGCGTGGCCTTGACCGTCAGGTTGTGCTTCGCGGTGGTGGAGTAGAGGTGGTAGACGACGTCGATGCCCTCGTCCTCATTGTCCACGGCAGTGAGGCTGCGCAAGTAGTCGAAGTTCAGCGTGGCGTCAGCCTTGAGCGCCTTGAGCGCGCGCACGATCTCGGCGGGCGGCACGTGGACGATGACGTCCAGCACGCCGCGCTCGGCCGTGGCGGTGATGCCGGACAGCGCGCGATCCACCTCGGCCCAGATGGTGCCATCGAGGCTGGCTACGGGCGCGGTTGCTTCGGTCGACTCTTCGGAGGTCATCGGCCCGTGTTCCCGCGCTCTTCCATGATCAACTCCTGGAGGGCGATGAACGAGTCGATGAGCGCCTCGGGACGGGGCGGGCAGCCGGGGACGTACACGTCCACGGGGATGATCTTGTCGACGCCCTGGAGCACGCGGTCGTAACGCGTGTAGGGGCCGCCGTTGGTGGCGCAGGCGCCCATGCTGATGACCCACTTGGGGTTCGGCATCTGCTCGTAGAGCAGCTTCACCGCGGGGGCCATCTTCTTGGTGACGGTGCCTGCGACGATCATGACGTCAGACTGGCGAGGCGACGGCCACGGCACGATGCCGAAGCGGTCGAGGTCGTAGTGCGCCATGTACGTGGCGATCATCTCGATGGCGCAGCACGCGAGGCCGAACGTCATCGGCCAGAGCGAGGACTTGCGCGAGGCAGCGAGGACGAGGTCGAGCGGGACCTGCATCACGCCGGGGAGGATCTGCTTGTAGAGCGCCTTGCCGGGGACGACCTCGACGGGCGTCAGGCGAGGAGCCTCGTTCGGGTGCTCGCCGGGGATGACCGGCAGGGTCATCGGCTCGTGAGCGGGCGCCGTCGAGGGAGCGGGCTCGGTCGCCGGCTCGGGGATCGTCGTCGTCGCGGACGGGGTCAGAGTCGGATCATAGGTTACCGCCACTGCAGCGCCCCCTTCTTCCATGCATATCCGAGTCCCAGGGCGAGGATGGCGATGAACGCCACCATCAGCCAGTAGGCCTGAGCGCCGAGGGTCATGAACGAGACGGCCCACGGGAAGATGAACACAGCCTCCACGTCGAAGATGACGAAGAGGATGGCGTACAGGTAGAAGCGCATGCCCACGTTCGTGGCTGAGCGCTGAATCGGCAGCATGCCGCACTCGTAGGTGGTGCTCTTCTCACGTTCCCTGGAGAACGGAGCCAGCAGCCGCGCGCCGAGGAGCGCACTGAGGACGAGGATGAACCCGACGATCGTGGCGAGCAGCACCGGGATGTAATTGCTGAAGAGCGTCTCAGCTGGTCCCATGGACTCCCGCCCTCAAACGCGCGCACGAGGGCGCACGCATGCTGCTCGAACGAATCAGGCCCGTCGGAAACCGAGCGTATCCGTGGCCAAATACAGTGTCAACGAATCGTGATCCCGATTCCGTTGGCGAGCGAAGGCTAATCGACACGACGCGCAAGCGCATCCAGCACCTGACCGAGCACGCTCGGTCTTGCAGTACTGCGGCTAGCACCTCGAGGGTGCATCGAGTCCGCTGGCGCTGCCGATGAGCGCCCGGAAGTCGAGGTAGAGCGCCGCGTTCGTGCCGAGCCAGGTGTCGCCGTCCTTGAACGGCTCCCCGGTGAGCGGCTCGGCGCGGCCCCCGGCCTCCCGGAGGATGAGTCCGGCCGCCGCCACGTCCCACAGGTGGACTCCACGCTCGTAATAGACGTCGAGCCGGCCGCACGCGACGGCGCACAGGTCGAGAGCCGCGGAGCCCTCCCGGCGGATGTCCCGCACCTCGTGGAGCACGCGCGAGAGGATGGCCGCCTGCACCCGCCGGCCCTCGGCGCGGTAGTCGAAGCCGGTGCCGCAGAGGGCGTGGGGGAGTCTCGTCTCGGTCGAGACGCGGATCGGCACCCCGTTCAGGGTCGCTCCCTGCCCGAGGGTCGCCGCGAACAACTCGTCGAGGAACGGGTTGTAGACCGCCCCGGCCACGACCCGCCCGTCCACCTCGGCGGCAATGCAGACGGCGAAGGCGGTCCGGCGATAGAGGTAGTTCACCGTCCCGTCGATGGGGTCGATGA
>CAMDAY010000152.1 GCA_945888895.1 Dehalococcoides mccartyi
GTCCCTCGCCAACGCCTACGCCATCCTGCCGGAGGGCGAGACCGAGGTCCCCATCGGCGCGACGTGCGAGGTGATGCTCGTGGACCGCGAAGCCCCGCCGCACCAGCCAGTCCCCGGCGCGTCGTCATAGCGCCTACCTCGATGGTTCCGATCCTGCGAATCGTCGGCGCGCCCGGCTCCGGCAAGACGCTGCTCATCGTCTCGCTCGCGGAGGCCCTGCGGTCGCGCGGCCAGCGCGTGGCTACCGTGTCACCTCGACGCGGCGGCGCGACGGTCGTCGTGCTGTCGAACAGCGGCCGCGTCACGCTCGGCGGCGACCAGCCCCTCGCGCGCCTGCAGACCGTGATCCCCTCGATCGACCCGAGCGTCACGATCATCCTCGCCGAGGACTACAACACGCCCATGGACGCCGCCTTCCCCGCGATCGCCCTCGGCGCTGCACGCGAGGATGTGCTCGCCAACGTCCCGTCCGAGGACATCGAAGCCACCTTCGCGCGCCTCGGCCCCGGCGAGACGAACGGCCTCGTCGACCTCGTGGAGACGCGCATCCTCGGCCTTCCCCCGCGCGAGCTGGCTCCGCCGGAGCCGGAGGCCATCGAGGCCGCGCCGAAGCGTCGAGGATTGCTGGGACGACTGTTCGGACGCTAGCGGGATCCGGCCCCCTCTCCTGCGAAGCGGGAGAGGGTTGGGGTGAGGGCTTCCGCCTCTCACACGGCGATCAAGAACTAAATGACAGCCTCGAAACCCGTGAACGTGCCCGTGTGGTCCTCCCAGCGGAAGGTGACCTCGGTCACACGGGAGAGCACGGGGCCCTCGCGCAGGCGGTCGATGAACTGGCGCAGCGTCGACTCGTCGCCCTCGGCGAGGACCTCGACGCGGCCGTCCGGGAGATTGCGCGCGTAGCCGGCCACGCCCATGCGCATCGCCTCGTCGGCGCAGAACGCGCGGTAGCCCACGCCCTGCACGCGCCCCCTCGCGAGCGCCACCAACTGCCGTGCGCGAGAACTGGGCATCGCGGTCCTCGACCTATCCGCGCGCGAGTTGCTGCACCGTGCGCGACACGAGGTCGGCGGGCACGTCGGCGCGGACGGTGGTGCGCCCGACGCCCTCGAGGAGCACGAAGCGCATCTGGCCCTGCTCGACCTTCTTGTCGCGCTGCATCGCCTCGAGCACCGCGCGCACGTTCATGCCCGGCGCCACCAGCGGCAGCCCGAACGAGCGCAGCAGGTCGGACTGCCGGTCCACGACCGTCGGGTCGAGGAGGCCCATCTCCACCGAGATGCGGGCCGCGCCCATCATGCCGATCGCGACCGCCTCGCCGTGCATGTACTCGGAGTAGCCGGTCGACTGCTCGATCGCGTGGCCGATCGTGTGGCCGTAGTTGAGGATCGCGCGGATGCCGCGCTCCTGCGGATCGCTCGAGACGATTAGCGCCTTGAGGCGCGACGAGCGCCCGATGACATCCGCGATCAGCTCCGGATCCGCCGTCGCGTTGGCGAGGCTGCGCGCGTTGGCCTCGAGCGTGTCGAGGAGCCCGGGGTCGAGGATGAACGCGTGCTTGATAACCTCGGCGAATCCCTCGATGTGCATGCGGCGCGGGAGCGTGGACAGCACGCTGACGTCGGACAGCACCGCGGCGGGCTGGTGGAACGCGCCGACGAGGTTCTTGCCCTCGGGCAGATCGACGGCGACCTTGCCGCCGATCGCGGCGTCGTTCATCGCCAGCACAGAGGTCGGCAGCTGCACGAACGGCATCCCACGGAGGTACGTCGCCGCGACGTACCCCGCGAGGTCGCCGACGACGCCGCCCCCGAGCGCGAGGATCACGTCGCGTCGCTCGGCGCGCTCGGCGGCGAGCCAGCGGTACAGCTCGGCGGCCATGCGCTGGGTCTTCGACGCCTCGCCCGCCGGGATCACGTACGACGCCCCGGCGATGCCCGCGGTGTCGAGCACCTCGGCGACGGTGCGTCCGTGCGCCTCCATCACGTTCGTGTCGGTGACGAGGAACACGCGCCGACCGGCGAGACCGATTTGCTGCAGGCGATCGGGCAGGCGTCGCAACTCGCCCGGCGCGACCCAGATCGGGTACCGCTGCGTGCCGGTGTCGACGAGTGCCGCCGGTCCGCGCGCCGGTTCCGCGCTCGACAACCGGTCGAGGCGCCTCGGTCGGGCCATCAGCTCGGCGGCATCGGTCGCCCACGCGCTCAGGATGCGCGCCACGGCGCGGTCGCGCGTCTCATCAATCTGCGCGGCCCTACCCATCACGGGCACCCAGAGGTCGGCGTGGTTGTAGTACTGGCGGCGCTCGTCGTCGAGGTCACGCAGCTTGCGCTCCATGTCGCCGTCCACCAGCGGGCGCACTGGCTCGCCCTCGGACGGCACGCGGTTCGCGATCTCCGTCGGCGTGGCATCGAGATAGACGATGAACCCGCGCTCACCGAGGGTGCGCCGGTTGCCCGGCGACAGGATCACACCGCCGCCGGTCGCGATCACGGCGGGCACCTGTTTCGCTGCCTCCATCACCGTCAGCTCCTCGACGCGCCGGAACTCCGGCTCGCCGCGCTCGATGATCACGGCGGCTGCCGTGCGGCCTTCGCGCTTCAGCACCATCTCGTCGGTATCGAGGAACGGCCATCCGAGCCGCTCCGCGAGTGCCTTGCCGATCGTCGACTTCCCCACGCCGGACAGCCCGACGAGCACGATTTGCTGGGGAGGGCCCTGCCTGGATGCAGTCGTCATGATCGGGGCTCCCGTGGGCCAACGGTGGCCTGAAACGCCTCGAAGTTGCGTACGAGCTCGTCGATGTTGTCGCCGCCGAACTTCTCGAGGACGGCCCCCGCCAGCACGATGGCGACCATCGCCTCGCCGACGACGCCGCCGGCCGGCACCACCGCGACGTCCGAGCGTTCGTAGAACGACTGCGTCTCCTCGCCCGTGAGCAGGTCTGCGGTGGGCATGCGCTGCGGCACGGTGGAGATCGGCTTGAGGAAGCCGCGCACGACGATGTCCTCGCCGTTGGTCATGCCCGCCTCGAGGCCACCCGCGCGGTTGGTGGCGCGCTCCCACTTGCGGCGCTCCCACGCGCTCGAGGGGAGGATGATGTCCTGCACCTGGGAGCCGCGCATCCCCGCACCTGCGACGCCCTCGCCGATCTCGAACGCCTTGACGGCGTTGATCGACATGATCGCCTGCGCCAGCTTGCCATCCAGCTTGCGGTCCCAGTGGACGTGGCTGCCGAGGCCGAACGGTACGCCCGAGGCGCGCACCTCGAAGATGCCACCGACGGTGTCCAGCGCTTCGCGCGTCCTGTCCACCTCGTCGATCATCGCCTGCTCGACGGACTTGTCGGCGACGCGCATCGGCGACGCGTCAACGGCGTCCCAGTCGATGCGCTCCGGGACGTTGGCACGCACCGGGCCGACGGTCAGCGTGTGCGAGTGCACCTTGATCCCGATCGCGCCGATCAGCGCGCGTGCGATCGCGCCGACGGCGACGCGCGCCGTCGTCTCGCGTGCGCTCGACCGCTCGAGGATCGGGCGCACGTCGTCGAAGCCGTACTTCTGCGTGCCGGCGAGGTCGGCGTGGCCGGGGCGGAGCAGCGTCACGCGCTCGACCTCCTCGTCCACCGGATCGGTCGCCATGCGGACGCGCCAGCCCTGGTTCTCGAAGTCCTTGTTCACGATGGTCATCGCGATCGGCGAGCCCATGGTCCTGCCGTGGCGCACGCCGGACAGTAGTTCCGCGTGATCCGTCTCGATCTGCTGGCGGCGGCCGCGGCCGTAGCCGCCCTGTCGGCGGCGCAGGTCCGCAGCGATGATCGCCTCGCTCATCTCGATGCCGGCGGGGATGCCCTCGACGATCGCCGCGAGGCCCTTGCCGTGCGACTCACCTGCGGTCAGCCAGCGGAAGTCGGTCATGAACGAGGCTCCTGCCCTCTGAGATGATCAGTGTGCTGATCGGTGCCCCCATCGGCGCGAATCGTTGCGGTCGGAACAACGTCGGGGCTGTCCAGCAGCGCCCCGACCGAGGGATCGATCGGCGTGCTCGGCGCAGCCTCCCGCGTCTCCCATTCCGCGAGCAACAGCGACGCCTCGCCCGCGGCGCTCCAGTCCGCCCACGACGCCGTCTCGCGGGTCGCCTGCGTCGTCAGGAGGCAAGGGTTCGTGATGCTGCCATCCGCGGCACGGTACTCGGTATGCACGTCCACCTGCACGGCCTTGAAGGACACGTACGGGACTTCATACATCAGGCGCTCCACCATGCGCACTGCCGCGCGGCGCGCGACCTCCTGCGCCGTGCCTACCTCGACGCGCTGGCCCTGCACCACGCGTACGTCGGGCTCCGCGAGGAGCGACACCCGCGCCCGTTCGCCGTCCGCGGCGATCAGCGCGGCGGTGTGCATCGCGCGCCAGTCGGCCGGGGGCATCCCACGCGGCGGGCGACTGTTCCGCCACGCCTCGAACGTCTGGTCGAGGAGGTCGTCGAGGGCGTGGATGTCGCCGGCCGCGATCACGCGGCGCCATTGGCGTGCAGCGAACCGCGCCTGGAACACCATGAACCCCACGATCACGAAGATCACGAGGCAGATCACGATGCCGAGACCCAGGCCCATGCGGTGCTCCCTCGCGCGCCGGGTGGCGCGTGCGTCGTCCTAGTGTCGGGCGGCGCGTCCCGCGCGTCGAGCGGCTCCCCGGAGGCTACGAGGCGGCTCGCTCCGCCAGTGCCTTGCGGGCGGCGGCGACCATGACGTCGATCGGGGGCTCCTGGCCCAGCCACAGGCGGAACGCCTCGGCGCCCTGGTGGATGAGCATCATCAGCCCGCCCACGGTGGTCGCGCCCGCCGCGGCGGCCGCCCGAAGAAACGGCGTCCCCTCCGGCACGTAGACGAGGTCGAAGGCCACCTGCCCCGCCGAGAACAGCTCTGCCGGGACGGGGGTGTCGTGCTCGGCCGGGCCATGGAGCATCCCCATGGAGGTGGACTGGATGACGATCTGCGCCTCGCTGACGGCGCGACGGAAGGTGGCGTCCTGCACGTCCAGCGGTGCGTACCGAATGTCGAGGTCAGGGCCACCGACCTCAGCGAGGGCGTGGGCGTTAGCCTCGGTGCGGTTCGCAATCGTGACGCGGGTGGCTCCGGCGGTGCGCATCGCGACGACGGCCGCGCGCGCCGCCCCCCCGGCGCCGAGGAGCACGACCTGCT
>CAMDAY010000153.1 GCA_945888895.1 Dehalococcoides mccartyi
CCTGCGAGCGGGCTAGGGGCGCACGATCTGGCGGATCGGCTGGCCCTGGCTGAGGACGTACAGCTCGCCGTTCGCATCGATGCCGAAGGACGTGATCTGCTTCGCGCCCGTCGCGATGGTGACGGGCGTGCCGGGCGCATCAGCGCGGATCGCCCACACCTCGCCGGAGCAGTAGTCGGCGTAGACGTACGCGCCGGCGATCTCGGGGACGAGCGTCCCTCGGTAGACGAACCCACCGGTGACGGAGCAGCGCCCGTTGCTGTGGTCGTACGCGGCGACGGGTGCCATCAGGCCTGCGCGTGAGCAGCCGCTGGAGGGCCGGTAGCACCGGTCGCCCTCCGTGATGTTCCAGCCGTAGTTCCCTCCGCGCTGCACGAGGTCGATCTCCTCGGCGGCGCCCTGCCCGACATCGCCGGCCCACAGCGCGCCCGACGCGGGGTCGAACGCCATGCGCCACGGGTTGCGGAAGCCGTATGCGTAGATCTCGCCGCGCGCGCCGGCGGTGCCGACGAAGGGGTTGTCGCCGGGCACGAGGTACGGCTGCGCCGCCGAGGCCGCGCGGACGTCGATGCGGATGATCTTGCCGAGCAGCGTGCCGAGATTTTGGCCGTTGCCGTTGGGGTCTCCGCCTGAACCGCCGTCGCCCAGTCCGAGGTAGAGCATCCCGTCCGGTCCGAAGCGGATCGCGCCGCCGTTGTGGTTCGAGAACGGCTGAGGCACCTCGAGGACTACGAGGGCGGAGTCGCGATTGATGGTGAGTTCGTTCGCGTTGCGCGTGAACCGCGCGAGTACGCTGCGTCGAGGGCTCGCCGCCGAGTAGTAGACCCAGACGTGCCGGTTGGTGGCGAACCCGGGATCGAGTGCCATCGACAGCAGTCCCTCCTCGCTTGACAGGGCCACGCGGTCGCGGAGGTCGAGGATTGTCGTCGCGGTGCCGTTGGGGACGGCCCACACGGTGCCCGCCTGCTCCAGGACGAAGGTGGTGCCGTCGCCTGCGGACTGCGGGTACGCGCCCATCTCGGTCGGCTGGGACCACGTCTTGCCGCCGAGCGACCGCAGCGCGATCGCTCGCGGCTCGCCGCCGGGGGGCACGGCGGCCTTCGCGACGACGAGCGTGACGGCGGTGCTGGTGCTGAATCCCGTGGGGAACTGCGCGGTGAACGGCGCCCTGAGGAACGCCGGGCCGTCCACGATCAGCAGCTGGAACGCGCCGTTCGAGGACTGCGCCCACAGGCCCCCGGCGTTCGCCCCTCGCGCTGCCGCCTCCAGCTGGTCGATCGTGCCGCCGCGGAACACGGCGGAAGCCTGCCCCGAGGCGCTGTACACCGGGGTGCTGGCGAACGTGCCCGCTGTTGGCACCTGGGCCCGGGCATCCTCGACGCCCAGCGTGAGGACGAGGGCGATGAGGGCGGCGCTGAGGCCCAACCATGCGGTGCTGGTGACGCGGATCATGTGGGCCTCGCTCGCCTGGTCCGGGAGGACTCAATCGTATACGCGAGCATGAACGGCCATCGCACGGAGATCGTTCGTGTTGGCCCGCGCCGCACCGCGAAGCACGCGAGGAAGCCCGCGCCGTGCGGCAGGCTTCCTCACCCCGGTCGCTGCGAGGCGACTACCGGTCTGGAGAGCGGTCCGTGCGCTCCTGGGGCGGTGGCTCGTCGCGCGCCGCGCCGTCGTTGTGGATCTGGCGCGACCCGGGCTGGCTCTCGTCGCGCTCTGCCTGCCGTTCGATGGGGCGCGCGATGTCGGCAGAGCGATCGAAGCCCGGCTTCGCTGGTTGGTTCGTGTCCATGTGGCTCTCCGTCCCGATGAGTTGGAGCCGGAGGTGGCCCCGCGCCATTCGCGTGAGCCGAGTCTGGAGCGCCACGCATCGAGGAACGAGGGCAGCACACGCCGCCGCGTTGCAAACGCGGATCGCTTTGCGAGACGTGGATTGCGTGCGGCGCTACGGGGCAGCGGGCCAGGCGAGCTGGCTCAGGAAGGCGGCTACTGCCGCCTCGGCCTGCGGGCGTGCGGAGGAGGGGAACATGACGCGGTATCGCACCGCCCAGTCGCCGTCGCGGAAGTAGTAGGCGTGGGTGTCCACATCGGCGGTTCGACCGTTGAACGGCTCGACGAACGTGAACTTCGCGACGAGGCCGGGGTGGTCGCGGCCGCCCGAGGTAATGCTGCCCGCCGTCGAGGGCTGCGGCACGAGCTCCACGTTGTGCGCCTTGAGGATGGCGGTCTTGTCCTGCGCGAACTGCTGCTCCGCCGTGGCCTGATCGGCCGCGCCGCCGACGCGCGAGACGTTGACGGTCAGCGCGATCGGGCTGGTGGCGTCGTTGAGCGTGTACGTCGCCGTGACCTGGCGCGCGTCTCCGCTGCCGGTGGTGTCCACCCCGCCGCGCTGGAACTTCGCCATCGTCGCGGGGAACTGCCAGCGGTCGGCGTACGTCGCGGGGGCGGGCGGCGCGGCAGGCGTCGAGGAGCAGGCGACAAGCGCCGCCGCGAGGATCGCGCAGGCCAGTGTCGCGGTGAACTTCATCGACTCGTCCTCCGTGCGCTAGCCCAGCGGGCCGCGCTCATGCTCCCATGCGGCCCGTGCGGCAGGCCACTCATCCTCGAGGATTGTCAGGTACTGCGTGTCGCGGTACTCGCCCTCGATCCGGTCGTTGTGGCGCAGGATGCCGTCGATGCGGAAGCCGGCGCGCTTGTACACGTGGATGCCGCGCGGGTTGCCGACCTCCGGGTCGATCGTGACACGGTGCAGCTGCTTCTCCTCGAACAGGTAGCGCAGCAGCACGCGGATCGCCTCGATGCCCGCGCCGTGGCCGCGCGCCTCCGGTTCGCCGATCAGGATGTCGATGCTGGCGTCCCAGTAGTAGTCCGGGTCGGGGTAGCGATGCGAGTACTGGATGAGGCCCACACCGCGCCCGTTCAACTCGATGACGAAGCCCCAGGCCGGGTACACGTCCGGCTCGATGTACTCCTCGCGGAGCTCCTCGATCGTGTCGTCGGGCTTGCCCCAGAACTGGCGCACCTCGGGCTCGTGCAGCCAGCGCATCAAGTCGGGCAGGTCGGCCTCGGACAGTGGGAGCAGCGAGACGTCGTGTGGGCCGGGGATCGCGATGTGGTCCGTCGGATCGACGGGCTCGTACTTCGCCATCGACGCTACGCCTGCGCGTCCTGTTCGAGGACGGCGTCGTACAGGGTGACGGTCGGCGGCCCCTCGAGGATGCCCATGAGCGATCCCTGTGCGTGCCCCTTCTTGAACGCGTCGCTGTTCGCCCACGCGAAGAACGCGTCGCGCGACCCCCACGTGGAGTGTGAGACGTACTCGCCCGGGTTCGGCGGCGTCCCGTGGCCACCGCCGTTGCGCAGCAGCGCGAACCGCACGAAGCCCGGCACCCCGTCGAGGTGCGTCTCGCGCTCGGCCCAGATGCGCTCGAACTCCTCGGCCTTGTCGGGGACGACCTGGAAGCGGTTCATGGCGATGAACATCGGTGGCTCCTATGCGGCGATCCGCCGATACAACAATGGCGGCCCGGAGGCCGCCATTGTCATCTGTCTGAGGTGGTGGAGACGAGGGGATTCGAACCCCTTACCTCTGCAATGCGAATGCAGCGCTCTACCAACTGAGCTACGCCCCCAGGACGACCAGTATAGAAAGCCACGCCGGTCAGCAGCAAACGAAGAAGCGGGCGGGACGGAGGCTTGTGTGACGAAATCAGTTCAAGGTTCAACCGCGGGGCGGCCCACCCCCGGCCCCTCCCGGCGCGGGAGGGGAGTGAGAAAAGAATGTGGGGACTTTGTCCCCACGCCCCTGCGGAGGGTAAGAAGACGGAGTGAGGAAAGATCGGACGTTGGCTACGCGCAGCAGGTCGAGGTGGTCGGAGCCTCGACGGCTCGCTAGTCGAGGAGGCCCGGGATGACGTCGATCGTGACGCGCTTCGTCTCGAGGTCGATGGAGAGAACGATGTCGCTGATGGCGGGGATGAGGGCGTCCTTCTTGCCGGGGCGCGCGACGACGTAGACGTCGTTCGCGCCGGTGCCGAGGACGTCCGTCAGGTGGCCGATGGACTCGCCCTCGGTCGTCACGACCTCGAGGCCGACGAGGTCGTCGATGTAGTACTCGTCCTCGGGGAGCGGGCGGAGGTCCGCCTCTTCGATCTCGATGTAGGTGTCGCGGAGGCGCTCGGCGGCGGTGCGGTCGGGGTAGCCCTGGAACTTGAGGATCGGGTAGCCCTGCGGCTGCACCATCTCGACGATCTTCGTGGGTCGGCCGAGCACGAGGACGACGGAGTCCGTCTTCAGGCGATCCTCGTTGGTCGTGAGGGCCGAGACCTTCACGTGGCCCTTCATGCCCCAGATGCCGTTGATGCGGCCCACCGCGATGCGGCCCGGCGCCGTGGGGATATGTGGCGTGTGCTGGTTGGGGGTCTGGGGCGCATCCGCTGCCTCGATCGAGGCAGCGGCGGGAGTGGCCTCGCCGGGCTGTGCCTCTCCGGAGGAGGGAGCACCGGCGGTGGTGTCTTGCACGCGCTATTCGATGCTGAGGGTCGCGCGGACGCCCGCACGGACCGCAGCGACGTGGAGCAGGGAGCGCAGTGCGTTCGCGCATCGGCCGTCGCGACCGATCACGCGGCCCTTGTCCTCCTCGGCGACGTAGAGGTGCAGGACGATGCGGTCACCGTCGTGCTCTTCCTCCACGACCACCTCGTCTGGCTTCTCGGCCAGCGCGCGAGCGACGTACTCGATGAGCTTCTTCACGAGTTACTCCGCAGCCGGGGCGGCGGGCGCCTCGGCGGCAGGGGCCTCGGCAGCGGCGGCGGCTTCAGCGGCGGCGCCTTCCGCAGCCGCGGCCTCGGCGGCCGCAGCCTTCTCGGCTTCCTCGGCAGCCTTCGCGGCAGCCTCACGCGCCTCGGCGGCGGCCTTCTCGGCGGCAGCGGCGGCTTCGCGCTCGACACGGCTCGGCTTGGTCGGCTGCTGACGCGGGGCGACAGCCATCAGGCCCTGCTTGTGGAGGATGCGGTGCACGGTATCCGACGGCTGTGCGCCCACGCCCAGCCAGTACGTGATGCGCTCGGCGTTCACCACGATCTCGGTCGGCTCGGAGCGCGGGTTGTAGTGCCCGACGATCTCGACGAAGTCGCCGTCACGGCGCGCGTTCTGGTCCGCGACGACGAGGCGGTACGAGGGCTGGTGCTTCT
>CAMDAY010000154.1 GCA_945888895.1 Dehalococcoides mccartyi
CGTGACGGTCGGCCCGTCACCGGAGTGGATGCAGGAGCGCCTGCGTGCCGCCGGGCTGCGTCCGATCAGCAACGTCGTGGACATCACCAACTACGTCATGCTCGAGCTCGGTCAGCCGCTGCACGCGTTCGACGCCGACAAGGTTCGAGGCAACATCGCGGTGCGCCTCGCGCGGGCGGGGGAGACGCTGCGCACGCTCGATGGCGTCGACCGCGCGCTGACGCCGGACACGCTGCTGATCACCGACGACAGCGGTCCGATCGCCCTCGCCGGCGTCATGGGCGGCGAGGCGACCGAGGTCACTGCCTCGACGACCCGCGTGCTCCTCGAGGCCGCGCGGTTCGACCCCGTCAGCATCCGTCGCACCTCGTTCCGCCTCGCGCTGCGTTCCGAAGCCTCGTCGCGATTCGAGCGCGGCCTCTCGGCGGAGCTCCCTGCGCACGCCTCGAAGCGCGCGACGAAGCTGTTCGTCGAGCTGTGTGGCGGCACCGCCCGCGCAGGCAACGTGGATTCGTACCCCGCGCCGCAACCGGCCGCCGAGGTCACGCTGACCCGCCACCGCCTCAACACGCTGATCGGCGTGCACGTCGAGACCGCCGAGGTCGAGGCGATCCTCGGCACGCTGGGGTTCGAGATCCTCGAGTCCGACGGGGGCTCGGCGAACGGCTCGTTCCGCGTGCGCGCGCCGTGGTGGCGCACCGACATCGCGATCGACGACGACATCGCGGAGGAGGTCGTGCGCCTCGCGGGCTACGACCGCCTGCCGCCCGCCGCGATCGAGGGCGCCATCCCCTCGTGGGAGCCGAACGCGCTCCTCGACCTGCGTGAGCGCATGCGCGACGCGCTGGCCAGCGCCGGGATGCAGGAGATCATCACCTACTCGCTGACGACCAACGAGGTGCTCGCGCGCGTGATCGCGCCGGAGGACCTCGCGATCATCCGCCCGCTGCGCCTGCGCAACACGCTCTCCGCCGACCGCGAGGTGATGCGTCCCACGCTGCGCCACGCCGTCCTCGAGACCATGTCGCGCAGCCTGCGCGCCGAGACGCCCGCCGTCGCAATCTTCGAGGCGGCCCGCGTCTTCCTCCCCACACATGACGGCACCCTCCCCGAGGAGCGCGAGCACGTCACCGGTGCCGTCGCGGGCGTCGAGATCGACCGCTGGGGCCGCACGACGGACCGCGAGCTCGACTTCTTCGACGCGAAGGGCATGCTCGAAGCCGCGTTCCAGGCGCTGCGTCTCACCGTGACGTACGAGGCGGGCACCGAGTTCGGCTTCCTCCCGAACCGCGTCGCGCGCCTGAAGGTCGGTGACGTCGAGGTTGGCCTGATCGGCGAGATCCACCCCGACACGCTGGCCGCGTTCGACATCGACCGCCCCACCGTGCTGTTCGACGTCGACGTCGCGCGCCTCCTCGAGGTGCTTCCCGGCCGCGTCGCCGTCCACGGCGCCTCGCGCTTCCCCGCCGTTGAGCAGGACCTGGCGCTCGTCATCGACGAGTCGGTCTCCGCCGGCGCCGTCGTCGCGATTCTCGAGGGCTCCCCGCTGGTCACCTCGGCCCGCGCGTTCGACGTCTTCCGCGGCGGCCGGTTGCCCGAAGGCAAGAAGTCGGTGGCCTTCTCGATCCGCTACCAAGCCCCCAACCGCACGCTCACCTCGGAGGACGCGGCGAAGGAGCAGGCGAAGCTCCTCACGCGCCTCGAACGCGAGTTCGGCGCGGAGCAGCGCGCCTAACTGGCGCGCGGGGTGACCTCGCGCTCGAGGCGCTCGCCGAGGCGGTCACGTTCGACATCCAAGTGGTACTGAGCCTGCAGGTTGAGCCAGAATCGCTCGGATGTCCCAAAGTAGCGAGCCAGCCGCAGGGCGGTGTCCGCCGAGATCGCGCGGGTTCCATGCACGATCTCATTGATCCGTCGTGGCGGAACGCTCGTGTCCTTCGCAAGCCGATACTGGCTGAGCCCCATCGGCCCAAGGAACTCCTCCAGCAGGACTTCTCCCGGGTGAACGGGAGGCAACTTCGCTGTCATGTCGACCTCGCTCTTCAGTGGTAGTCCACGATCTCGGCGTCGAAGGCGTCGCCCGACCGCCATCGGAAGCAGACACGCCATTGGTCATTGACGCGAATGCTGTGCTCGCCCGCCCGATCGCCGGTGAGCCGTTCCAGTCGATTCCCCGGTGGTACCCGGAGATCCTCGATGACTTCAGCGGCGTCGAGCATCCGGAGCTTGCGGAGCGCAGCGCGCTGGAGATCAGGAGCCCATCGGCGGACCGGATCGCGAGCGAACAGTCGCTCCGTGTCGCGGTCGCGGAAGCTCCTGATCATTGGCAGATGATAACGCGCCACAATATGAACGGCAAGCGTTACTAGCGCGTGGCGACCGGCACACGAAGAAGCCGCCCGAGAGGGCGGCTTCTTGTTCGTGCTGACGAACGTCGAGGCGGGAGCCTCGACGAGGGCTACGCGGCGACGGCAGCCGAGCGCGCGGCCTTCGCCTGCTCGGCGACGGCAGCGAACGCCTGAGGGTCGCGGACGGCGAGCTCGGCGAGCGCCTTGCGGTTGAGCTCGATGCCGGCCTTGTTCAGACCGTCGATGAGCTGACCGTAGGTCATGTCGTGCATGCGCGCGGCGGCGTTGATGCGGATGATCCACAGGCGGCGGAAGTCGCCCTTGCGGTCCTTGCGGTGGATGGTCGCGTACCGGAGCGCGTGGATCATCGACTGGTGCGCGACCTTGTAGTTGGTCGTGCGCTTGCCGTGGTGACCCGCGTTGAGGGCGAATACCTTGCGGTGGCGGTTACGGGTCTGAACACGGGAGCGGGCGCGGGCCATGGTTACTTACCTCGGACTCAACAAGTGTCTAACAGGGCGGAACCGAGGCTACCCGGTCGGAAGGTTGGCCTTGATCATCGCGGCCTGACCGCCCGTGGCCTCGACGTTACGGCCGAGGCCGGTCATCTTCGTGCGGCTGCGCTTGGCGCGCTTCGGGTTGACGTTGCGGATCATCACCTTGCCGGTTCCGGTCAGGTGGACACGCTTCGCGGTTCCCTTGTGGGTCTTCATCTTCGGCACGTTTGGGAGCCCCTCTTCGCCTCGGTCAGCAAAGTGCTGACCGAGGCCTCGCCTTACTCGGCGGCTGCGGTCGCGGTCGCGGTCTCTGCCTGGCGCGCCTCACGGGCGCGCTGCTGCAAGGCCGCGGCGTTCTTCTTGCCGGGGTCGAGGGTCATGGTCATAAACCGACCCTCGAGGCCTGGCGAACGCTCGAGATCCGCGACGTCCTTCAGCTGGTCGTAGAAGCCGACGAGGAGTTCCTGCGCCACCTCCGGGTGCGTGATCTCACGCGCTCGGAACATGACGGAAACCTTGACCTTGTCGCCTTCGAGCAGGAGCTTGCGGGCGGTGCGGATCTTGAAGTCGCGATCGTGCTTGTCGATCTTGACCCGCATCCGGACTTCACGCAACTCGACCTGCTTGGAGCCGCGGCGGGAGTCTCGTTCGCGCTTGGACTGTTCGTACTTGAACTTGCCGTAGTCCATGATCTTGCACACGGGCGGGCTCGCCGTAGGTGCAATCTCGACCAGGTCGAGGTGCGCCTCTTCGGCCAGCCGCTGGGCGTCCATGATCGGCACGATGCCGAGCTGTTCCTCGCCCCGAAGCAGGCGAACCTGCGGGACGCGAATCTGCTCGTTGATACGCAGTTCCTTGGCGATCGAAAACTCCTCAAACCCGCTCCGCTGTCACCGGAGTCCGACAGGATACTGATTCTAGCAGAATCGTGATGCTACGGGGGGCTGCCCGGCACCGCGGCGGCTACACCTCGTCGGGGGTGTACTCGACGAGGAGGGCGCCCTTCTCGACGCGGACGCCCTGCTGGGCGTGGACGGCGGTGACGAGGCCGCCGTGTGGGGCCTGGACCTCGTTCTGCATCTTCATCGCCTCGATCACCACGACCGGCTGGCGTGGCTCGATGCGGTCGCCCACCGCCACGCGCACCTCGACGGTCACGCCGGCCAGCGGGGCGGTGATCTTGCCGAGAGGGTCAGCCGCGCCGCCAGTGACCCCGCGCTCACGGCCCGCGCCGACGGCGCCGAGGATGAACGTGCGCCCATCGACGACCACGCGCAGGGCGCGACCATCGCGAGTGACATAAGCGCGACTGGGGACGCCGTCGCGGATCATCGAGAAGATGCCCGGGACGCCGGATGTGGTCACGTCCACCTCGACAGGGGCGGCGTCATCCACGGCGACCGTGATGCGGTCTGCCGACTCCTCCACCATGACGGTGTAAGTCTGGCCGTCTACCTGGAAGCGGTGCCGCGTCGCCAACCGGACGTCCCTCCCTCGGCCCGCAGGCCGCGCCGCGCCGCGCCGCGGGCGGTCTGCACCCATCGCGTCAGTCCACCGTCCAAGGCGCCCGGCTCCTTCGCATTCGCGCCGATGATCTGGGCCGCCAGCGCGCCGGCGATCAGCGCCGAGGTCAGCCGGTCGTCGTCCTCGGGCAGGTCGGGCATGGTGAAGGTCGACTCGAGCCAGCCGGTCGAGACATCGCCCGACAGGTAGTCGGGGTGCTCGAACAGGGCGAGGTGGAACGGCACGTTGGTCTGGACGCCCGAGATGACGAGATCGCGCAGCGCGCGGCGCATCCGCTCGATCGCGCGGTCGCGCGTCTCCGCCCAGACGATGAGCTTGCCGAGCAACGAGTCGTAGTACACCGGCACGTCGAGGCCGCTGTAGAGCATCGTGTCGAAGCGCACGCCCGGGCCGGTCGGGTAGTCCACGAAGTCGATCAGACCGACCGACGGCGCGAAGTTCGCGAACGGGTCCTCGCCGTTGATGCGGCACTCGATCGCCCAGCCGGTGGGCGTCACGACCTCCGGGCCCGGCGGGAGCTCCTCGCCGTTCGCGACGGCGATCTGGAGCGCCACGAGGTCCACGCCGCCGCAGACGAGCTCGGTGATCGGGTGCTCCACCTGGAGGCGTGCGTTGACCTCGAGGAAATAGAACTCGCCGTTGCGGTCGAGGAGGAACTCCACGGTACCGGCGTTGCGATAGCCGCAGGACTTCGCGGCGGCGATCGCGGCAGCGCAGAGTCGCGCACGGATCTCCGGCGTGACGGCGATCGACGGCGCCTCCTCGAGGAGCTT
>CAMDAY010000155.1 GCA_945888895.1 Dehalococcoides mccartyi
TGTGGCCACGTCAGGTTGGTGCGAGTGATTCGAACCGCCGTGAGGAGGGGGGCAGGGGGATGGGCCGCCCCCCACAGCACCTCGATCGCTACGTCCTACTGAGGGCTTCGCGCGCCGGGTGCCTCGACGGATCCGCGCGGGCGATTAGCGCGCGCGGGGGTGGACGTTCTCGTACACCTCGCGGAGGTGCTCGTCGGCGAGGTGGGTGTAGACCTGCGTCGTGCTGACGTTCGCGTGGCCGAGGAGCTCCTGCACGTCGCGCACGGAGGCGCCGCCGCGCAGCAGGTGCGTGGCGAAGGAGTGGCGGAGGGTGTGCGGGGTCACGTGGCCGGTGATGTCCGCGCTCTTCGCGTAGCCCTTCAGGATCAGCCAGAAGCCCTGGCGCGTCAGGCGCTCGCCTCGACGGTTCACGAAGAGTGCCGGCTGGGGGCGGTTCTTCAGGAGCGCCGGGCGTGCCTCGTCGAGGTAGGAGTCCAGCGCGGCGATCGCGCGGTGCGCCACGGGTAGCGTGCGCTCCTTCGAGCCCTTGCCGAGGCATCGCACCCATGCCGGCAGCGGGTCGATGTGCAGGCTGTCCATGTTGAGCGAGACGAGCTCGGTGACGCGCATGCCGGTGGCGTACATCAGCTCGAGCATCGCCGCGTCACGGGATGCCTCCGCGGAGTCGAACTTCGTCGGCTCGGCGAGGAGCGCGTCCACCTCGTCCGTGGTCATCGGCTTCGGCACGGGCTTGGGGGCGCGCGGGGAGTCGATCTGGGCGGTGGGGTTGGTGGTGATGTCGCCGTGGTCGAGGAGGAAGGCGCAGAACGACTTCACCGCCGCGACCTTCCGCGCCACAGTCGCCTTCGCGTACGAGCGCTGGTTGAGGTCGGCGATGAAGCCCATCACTGCCGCACGGTCGATGGTCTTCGGCGTCGGTGCAGCACCATCGCCGGTGACGAACTTGACGAAGCCCGTCAGGTCGTTGCGATACGCATCCGTCGTGTTCTTCGAGGATCCGCGCTCTGCGGAGAGGTAGTGAAGGAAGTCGTCTACTCGGTCTTGCACCCGACGAACCTCGCTCGATCCGGCCTCGCGACTGACCGTCAGTCGCGAGGCACAGTCAGGGCGTTGAAGCTCCCCGACAGCCTGCGTTGTCGGATGGAGCGTTCGCCCCCGCCGGTGGTCATGTATACCGGCTGCGCTGTGTGCTGTCTACATAACCGACAACTTGACGAAACGCCCTTGGAGGTGTCCGTGATAGCGCGTCGATAGCGCGCCGGCCTACAGCGATCGCTTGATCGTCTCGGCGAGCCGCTGGGTGAACCCGACGGTCGAGGCGATCTCGCTGACGTCCGCCTCGCGGATCGCTTTGACCGATCCGAACTTGCGGATGAGCGCCTGCTTCCGCTTCGGCCCGACGCCAGGGATCGAATCGAGGACGGAGCGGGTCGCGGCCTTGCCACGGAGGTTGCGGTGGTACGTGATCGCGAAGCGGTGCGCCTCGTCGCGGATGCGCTGCACGAGGTAGAGCGCCTCCGACTGCCGCGGCAGGACGATCGACTCGGACACGTCGGCGACGAAGATCTCCTCCTCGCGCTTGGCGAGGCCGCACACCGGCACGTCGCGCAGGTCGAGGTCCCGCATGACGTCGAGGACGGCGCCGAGCTGCCCCTTGCCGCCGTCGATGATCACGAGGTCGGGCACCTCGTCCCACGGCGAGAGGTCTTCCGGCTCTTCGGGCTCGGTCACCGTGCCGGGAGCGGACTCGTCGGCAAGCGCGACCGTGGCCGCGATGCCGCGCTCGGCGCGCCGACGTTCCGCGACGCGCTTGAAACGGCGCGTCAGCACCTCGTGCATGGAGGCGAAGTCGTTCTGGCCCTCGACCGTCTTGATGCGGAAGCGGCGGTACTGGCTGGTCGCGGGGTGCCCGTCCCGGAACACGACCATCGAGGCGACGGTGTTCGTCCCCTGGATCGTCGAGATGTCGTAGCACTCGATGCGGTTCGGGCGCGTCGGCAGGTCGAGCTCCTCCTGGAGCATCGACAGCGCCGACTCGGTCTTGTCGCGGTCGGCCACCCAGCGCACGTGGTGCATCCGCATCGACTCTCGCGCGTTGTCCTCTGCGCTGGTGACGAGGGCGCGGCGCTCGCCGCGAGCCGGGACGGCGACCTCGACGGATCGTCCGCGCTGCTCACGGAGCATCGCCTCAAGTTGCTCGCGGTCAGTGGGCTCGACGGACAGCAGCAGCATGCGCGGCACGTAGGTGGCCGACTCGTAGAACTGCGCGAGGAATGCGCCGAGCACCTCGGCGTCGCTGCTGTCCTTCGTGCCCTCGAGCATGAACGAGTCGGTGTCGGCGACGACGGTGCCGCGCACGAAGAACACCTGCACGCAGGCTTCATCGTCCTGTCGCGCGAGGCCGAACACATCGGCATCGAGGGGCGTAGTGGTCGCCATCTGCTGGCGCTCCGTCACCCGGCGGATCGCCTCTGCCTGGTCGCGTAGCCGCGCGGCGCGCTCGTAGTCCATCGCCTCGGACGCGCGCTCCATCTCTGCGATCACGTGCCGGCGCACCTCGTCGGAGCGGCCCTCGAGGAAGAGGATCGTCTCGTTGATGACCTCGGCGTACTCCTCGGGCGTGCAGAACGCCGTGCACGGCGCGATGCAGCGCTTGATGTAGTAGTCGAGACAGGGACGCGGGTCGGTGCCCGTGATCTCCTTCGTGCAGGAGCGCCACGGGAAGAGCTTCTTCACCACGTCCAGCGTGCGCCGCACCGAACCGGCCGAGGCGTACGGTCCGAAGTAGCGCGCGCCGTCATCCTCGACGCGGCGCGTGATCGTGACGCGCGGCCACGGGTGCTGCACGTCCACCTTCAGGTACGGGTAGTGCTTGTCGTCCTTGAGCCGGACGTTGTAGATGGGCTGGTGCCGCTTCACCAGCGTGGCCTCGAGGTGGAGTGCCTCGGCCTCGTTCCTCGTCACCACGTGCTCGATCACGCGCACCGTCTCGGCCAGCGCGCGCACCTTCGGCTCGAGGCCCCTCGACGACCCGAAGTACGAGCGCACGCGATTCCGCAGGCTAGTGGCCTTGCCGATATAGATCACGTCGCCTCGGGCGTCTCGCATGATGTAGACGCCCGGCCGCTCGGGGAGCGAATGGACCTGGTGCAGCACGGATTCGTCGGTCACGGTGCTGCTATCGTACCGCCGCCCGATCGGGCGCCTCGTCACCGCGTTGGTGGCGCGAGCCTACCTCGCTTCGCGGGGCCCGGAGCCGCCCTCGCCGACGAAGGTGATGCGGCCGCCGCCCGGACGGACGCTCTTGATTGATGCGGCGTGCTCGGAGCCATCGGGCAGGCGGAATGTGTACGTGCCGGGCTCCTGGATCGCTTCCGGCGGGGTCGTCATGAGGACAACGCCGTCCCAGCCGTCGGGCAGCTTCCGCACGTCGATCATCGCCTCGCCGAGGACGACGTCGTTCAGCAGGATCGTGCAGTCGAAGCGTGGCATGCGTCCCCCAGTTGACGAGGAGGACGCGTGACCTCGACGTATGCGAATCGCAGTCGAGTGCCGAGGTGGAGGCGTGACCTCAGCGTGGACAGGTGTTGGTTCGTAAGAAACGTTCGAGGCGGTAATGGTGCGCCCGGCAAGATTCGAACTTGCGGCCTCTGCCTCCGCAGGGCAGCGCTCTATCCCCTGAGCTACGAGCGCACGACCTCGAACAGCGAACCGACGGGTGATGGTGCCGAAGGCGAGACTTGAACTCGCACGAGCGTAAGCTCACTACGCCCTGAACGTAGCGCGTCTGCCGATTCCGCCACTTCGGCCCGGTTCCCGTCACGTGGTCGCTTCGCTGGTGGGCGGTACTGGACTCGAACCAGTGACCTCTCGCGTGTGAAGCGAGCGCTCGTACCAACTGAGCTAACCGCCCGCGAACGGACCGTCCACGGCCATGGTATGGCGCGTGGAGGCTTGCGCACAACCGAGGCGCGCGCATCCAGACCGTGCCCGCAGACCTCGGCGAATCGGCTGCGGCTCTCATTGCCGTTACGACCAGCGTCTGACATCGTGAATTCAGGCACAAACGGCGCGATTGCGCCGAGAAAGGTCAGTTGATGCACAAGATCACGACTGCGTTCGTTGTCGGGGTCGCGGGGCTCTCGCTCCTCGTCTCTGCTTGTGGCGGCGACGCGAAGCCGACAGCGGCGAAGTCCGACGCTCCGGCCGGCGGGGCGGGCGCGGCGGCGCTGGCGATGCAGGACATCAAGTACGACAAGGCCACGCTCACGGGCGCCAAGGGCAAGGCGCTGACCATCAGCCTGACCAACTCGGGTGCGCTGGAGCACGACTTCACCATCGACAAGATCGACGCGAAGGCGACCGCCGACGGCAAGGAAGCGAAGAGCGACAAGGCCGCTGTGCACGCCGCCGTGAAGCCGAAGGGCGCCGCGAAGCTCGAGATCACCCCGAACGCGGCGGGCACGTTCGAGTACTACTGCACGGTCGCCGGGCACAAGGAAGCGGGCATGAAGGGCACCCTGACCGTCAACTAGACGGCAGGCCTTCTTGGTCCAGCAACGGCCGGGCGTGAGAGCGCCCGGCCGTTTGCGTATCCTGACGGCGCACTGTGCCGATGTGGGGCCATACGGGCCATCGAGGAGCCGCGTGATGCCGGCGGATGAGCAGCGCTGCGTCTGGGCGCGGGGCAATGACGACCTGATGCGCCGATACCACGACGAGGAATGGGGCGTCCCCGTGCGCGACGGGAGGGTGCTCTTCGAGTTCCTGACCCTCGAGGGCGCGCAGGCGGGCCTCTCCTGGCGCACCATCCTGCATCGTCGAGAAGGGTACCGGGCCGCCTTCCACGGCTGGGACCTCGCGGCCATCGCGGCGATGGGCGAACGGGATGTCGAACGGCTGCTCCTCGACCCCGGGATCGTGAGACACCGCGGCAAGATCGAGGCGACGATCGGGAATGCGCGGGCGACGCTCGACCTCGGCGGGCCCGAGGCGCTGTCCGAGTTGGCATGGGGCGTCGTGGGCGGTGCGCCGCTCCTGTGCGACCGGGCGAGCCTTGAGGCGCTGCCGGCGGAGA
>CAMDAY010000156.1 GCA_945888895.1 Dehalococcoides mccartyi
AAGATGCCGAATTGCATAGGGGCCTCGAGCTTCCTAGCGCCGCTCGGCAGCTGCCTTCGTGGCGGCGCCGAGCTCCGGCACCCAGAGCACACAGACGGCACTCAGGATCACCAGTACACCAATCGTAGCGAATGCCTGCTGCAGCCCAACCTCCGTGCTTGACCCCCTCGAGGTAATCAGCACCGCCAGTGCGATCCCCACCATGCCGCCGAGGCTGTGGAACATGCCGCGCAATCCCACCAGCGTCGCGATGCGATCGGGCGCAAGGTCGAGCCCCGCATTGTTGAGCGAGGGGACGGCGAAGCCGTAAAAGACGCCCGCCGAACTCACGACGATCAGCAGCCACCAGAAGTCGCTGACAGCGATACCGCCGATCTGGGGTTCGCGGATGCCGAGGCTAATCAGTCCGATGATCAGACCGAGCCCGATCAGTCCGGTCGCGATCGGCTTCCGGAACCCGGTGCGGTACAGCAACATCGAGGAGACGGCGGAGAAGGCCACCATCACGAAGCCTCGCGGTCCGGAGAGCGTGCCGCTCTGCGCGACGGAGAGTCCGTACCCCTCCTGCGCGTACAGCGGGATGATCGACACGATCCCCTGCCAGCCCATGCCGAATGCCAGCGACAGGACGTAGATCGCCGCGAATGCCGGTCGCACGATCAGATCGAGGTCCACGACAGGCACTTCCGCTCGGCGCTCCTGCTTCACGAACAGAACGAGCGCGACCGCGAACAGCACGATCGCCCCGGCGATGAGCCGGAGGTCAGGCGGCGCGACGCGCCGCCCGAGTTCCGTCAACGCGAAGATGAAGGCAGTGATGAAGACGGCAAGCAGCGCGGCACCGGGCAGGTCGGCTGGACGCGCGGGCTGCCTCGCCCCCGGCGGTAGCACGAGGAAGGCGAGCAGGCAGGCGAGCGCGCCGATCGGCGCGTTGATCGCGAACGTCGAACGCCACCCCGCGAACTCGATGATCACTCCGCCGACGACCGGGCCGAGCACGGCACCGAACGGCATCATCGACGCGTAGAGGCCGATCGCCCGCGTGCGTCCAGCGCCATATACCTCGCCGATGAGACTGATTGCCGCAGGGGTGAGGCCGCCTCCCGCCAGCCCCTGGATCAGCCGGCCAAGGATGAGCACGCCGACGTTCGGCGCGATCGCGCAGACCACGGAACCGAGGGTGAACATGAACAGCCCACCGACGAACACCGTGCGCGCGCCGAGTCGCTCCGCGAGTCCCCCGCCGATCGGCTGCGCGATCACCATGCCGAGCAGGAACATCGTCAGCACCCAGCCGCTCCAGCGGAGCGGGGCGTCCAACCCGTCCGTAATCGGCCCCAGCGCCACAGCGATCATGCCGAACTGCATGTTGAAGATCAGCATCGCAGTGGCGAGGATGACGAACACGACATGACGCCCCGGGGCACCTGGCGCCTCGGACGCGGGTGCGGCAGTCGTGGAGTCCCGCGTCACGGTCATGCGACCATCGTGCACTCGGTCGCGACGACGGTAAAGACGAGGCCGCCACGCTTCACTACGCGGAGCGGCGGTAGTCGATCGGTGCGACGGCGACGCAGTTGCGGCCCGCCTGCTTGGCACGATAGGCGCCCGCGTCCGCCGCCTCGATGAGCGCGCTCGCGCTGTAATGCACGGCGACATCGAGCTGCGCCACACCCACGCTCGCGGTGATGCCGATCTCCATGCCGTCCCCGGTCGCGATGCGCACGTCCGAGATGGCTCGGCGCACGCGTTCCGCCGCGAACCGCGCGCCATCGAGCGAGGTAGCGGGCAGCGCCACTGTGAACTCATCCCCCCCGAAGCGCGCAACGAGGTCCGCGCCACGCGCGACCTGCTGGAGCGCCGCGGCCACGACCTGGAGCACCCGGTCGCCGGTGGCGTGCCCGTAGGTGCCATTGCGGCTCTTGAAGTCATCGAGGTCGATGAACAGCAGGCTCAGGGGATAGCGGTAGCGCGCCGTCAGCAGATACTGAGCATCGAGGAACTCCTCGAACTGGCGGCGGTTCGCGATGCCGGTGAGCGCGTCCGTCGACGCAGCGACCGCGAGGTCGCGGTTCTCGACCGCAAGCCTCGATGCGTCCTGCGACGCCTGCAGCGAGAACATGGCCAGTGCGTCGTTGGCGCGGGCCAGCAGTTCGCTCGCGGAGCCGCCCATGCTGCCGTGCAGGTCGAAGAGGCCCTCCATCACCGCCACGTTGGCCTCGACCTCACCGAGGAGTCCATCGGCGGCCTCGTCGCTGATGTCGAACCATGCGGCCCGGCCGCGGTAGGTGAGCAGCGCGGCGCCTGGATCGTCCCCGGCACACATGGCGGCAACGGCATCCCCGACCGAGACGAGCCGCACGAGATCGCGCCATTCTTCGGGCGCGGCATCCGGGTTCGTGTGGAAGCGCATGCATGCGGACAGCTGTTGCGGCAGGTTCCATCCGTCGGCGAGCGCAGCCCCCACCTCCTCGTGCGTGACTCCCAGCTGGGCTCGTTCGACCTCACCAAGCGATCGGTAGTTGCCGCCCGACGCGCGGAAGATCTCCCCGTACCCCTCGACGCCTGCGCTGAGGACGAGGACACCGAGGTTCAGCAGGAAACCGCCGAGGAACGCCTCCTCCTTGCGCGCGCCTCGCACGAGGGATGCGGCTGACCGCGCGGCGGTCGCGGTGACGAGGCTGCGACGCCAGAAGTCGTCATGGTTGAATCCGGAGTGCTGCCCCGCCCGCAGGTTGTCGACGAGCGAGAAGCCGAGCGCGAGCGTGCGCACCGTGTTCAGTCCGAGCACGACGATCGCGTCGCTCACGGTGGCGACGCGGCGTGCCTGTGCATAGAAGCTCGAGTTAGCGGTGCGCAGCACCTTCGAGGCGAGCGAAGGGTCGTTGCTCAAGGTGGTGGCGAGCGCCGTGATACTGACGCGCGGATCCTGCACCAGGTCGAGCACCTGCAGGGCGACAGCAGGCGGACTGGGGAGCCGCGCAGAGTTGATGAGCTGGTCGAGACGGACCTGTTCCACGGCTCGCTCCTTCAGGACTCGAAGTCACCTGTCACTGCTCGGCTGGCACGCGACGACGGCTACCGCCTCGGCGGCACGTCGCAGCGATGGCCCGTGAGCACCATCGCCAGTTCTTTGACCTCAGACTCCAGCTTGGTGAGGCGGGCAGCACTGACGCCGCTGATCCTCGACGCGGTGTAGGCCGCCTTGCCGAGGGCGAGGCGATCGTGGAGGGGGCGGCAGACCTCGCAGCGTGCTTCCGTCGTCATCATCGTGGGCCTCACCCTCGTCCGACGCGCCCGCTCCCAGGCGCCACACGCCTCCGCGGGAGCGCAGGCCATTGGCCGTTCTCCCCTGCACTTGTCATCACGGGTGACTATCGACAGATTCCACGGAACATGAATACCGAACCCGGCAGCGGGCTACCATGCCGCCGCGACCACGAAGCGATGCCAAGGGGGCACGACATGACCACGACCGGGACGCTGCAGGCACGGATGGCGGAGGCGGCCGTCAGGCTCCTCGACGCGCTCGACGCCGAGCGGCGGCCGAAGGTGCAGTTCGCCTCCGTCTTCCTGGATGAGCGCGAGCAGTGGTTCTACACCCCGACCGACCACGGTGGGCTGCGGATGCAGTACATGACCTCCCCGCAGCAGCGCGAGACGTTGCGCCTCGTTGCGACCGGGTACAGCGCGCGCGGGTTCGTGACCGCCGCGATGATCATGGCGATGGAGAACATCCTCGACGCGACCGAGGGCTTCGCGTGGGGCTACCGGGACGGGATGCGCATCCGCGACCCGCTGGCGTACGGGATCTCGATCTTCGGGGACCCGTCCGGGAGTCAACCGTGGGGCTGGCGCTTCGGCGGCCACCATATTTCGATGAACTACCTCGTGACGTCCGAGGGTATCCGCTCGCTGCCGTCGTTCTTCGGATCGGACCGGGCGATCACACCCGCCACCGGCGTGAACGCCATGCGCCCGCTGGAGGGCGAGGAGGAGCTGGGCCGAGCGCTCCTGCAGATGCTGTCACCCGAGCAGCGCGCTCGGGCCGTGATCTCCCCTGTGCCCCCGCCCGACATCGTCACCGCGAACCGCGCGAGCATCGCGGACGGCGACCGGCCGATGTCGTTCGACGAGATCTGGCGCAACGGGAAAAGCATGAACCCGAACTCCGCCGGCTTCCGCCAGCTGCTCGAGTACCTCGGCGTTACGGAGAGCCACCTCGGCCTGACCGAGTACACCACGACGCCGCGCGGCCTGCCGTTCACCGACATGACCGGCGAGCAGAAGACGGCGATGGGAGCGTTGCTGTACCAGTACATCGACCGCATGCCCGAGGAGGTCGCCGCTGCCGAGCAGGCGCGCCTCGACGCTGCCGCCCGGAGCCTGCACTTCGCGTGGGCCGGGGGCATGGAGGTGGGCGAGCCGCACTACTACCGCGTGCAGGGCGACACGCTGCTGGTCGAGTACGACAACGCTCAGGCGCGCGGGAACCACATCCACACCGTCTGGAGAGACCCTCGACAGGACTTTGGGCGCGACCTGCTGACCGAGCACTACGCGCAGGCGCACTGAGCCAGGTCGATACGGGCGCCCCGCAGCCTCGACATCCCACGTACAAACGAACGAGGCGCCGTGAGAGTGCTCACGACGCCTCGACGCGTCCCGTGGGGAGCGGTTGCTAGAGCAGCTTGCCGCTGTTGAACGCCTCGATCGTGCCGCGCAGGCCGACATCCTTGATCGAGCCGCGGACAACCTCAACGGTGTCGGTGTAGTGCAGCAGCGCGTCCATCTCCGCACCCGTCTTGATGGCGATGCTGAAGCCCTGGATGTCCATCTGGCGGTTGATGCTGGACTTCTTGAGCTGGAGGAACTTCGACGGCAGGTTCGCCATCTTCGTCGCCATCTCGCGCACGGTGTCCTCGAGCTGATCCGCCGGGACGGCGCGGTTCGCCCAGCCCCAGTCGGAAGCCGTCTTGCCGTCGATCTGGGCACCAACGGTGAAGGACATCTCCTTCGCGCGCTTCGGGCCGATCAGCCACGACCACATCGGGCTGAT